>CAZGBW010000317.1:0-3415 GCA_964523995.1 uncultured Victivallales bacterium
CTATTGCACAACCTTCGCCGCCTGTCATCAACTATTTTGCGCTTTGTGCGCAAACCGGGTCGGGTGCTGGCGAGGATGGCGGTAATGGCGAGCTTGACGCCCTCTGTCTATTTCTGGCAGTCTCCCCGTCATTTCAAGGAGAGGTGCATGAGCGGAACGAGGCTCGAGGACAAGGTGATTCCAAGCGTGGATCGGCTGCTGAATCCCGACGCGATGTCCCGCTACGGCAATGTCCAGGGCGCGCCCTGCGCATTGGTCGTCCTGGCCGCGGGCAAGGGGACCCGCTTCGGCACCGCCCCCAAGTGTGTGCAACCCGTGGGCGGGATTCCATTGGCCCGGCATTCCGTGGATGCATTCCGCCGTGTTGTCAACGTCCCTTGTGTCTGCCTGGTTGGCTATGCCAGGGATGAGGTCATGGGCCGGCTTGGCGATGACAACGTCTATGTACTGACCTCGGACCCCGCCGGGGGGACCGCGCTCGCCGCGTACGAGGCGCTTTCGGTTCCCGGACTGCTGGAGAATGATACGCTGCTGGTCATCACCATGGGCGACCGGATCGTACCCGAGTCCGTATTCCGGCACCTGCTGGAAATGCATCAGGAAGGCGGCAAGGAAGCCGATCTGACGATGCTGACCGCCTTTTACGTTCCGCCCTCCCAGCACGGCAAGGGCCGGATCCTGCGCGATTCCTCCGGGCGGATCGAGCGGATCGTCGAGCAGCGTGACATCGATGCACTGGCCGATCCGTCGGCACGGCACCGGCTCGACGAGTTGGTCGAGGGCAACTGCCCGTTGTATGCGGCCCGCGCCCGTACGCTGCATCGGATCCTGGGGCGGATCCGCAACGACAACGCGCAGTCCCAGTACTACTTCACCGATGCGGTGGAAGCCCTGGCCCGGGAAGGGGGCGATGTACGCACGATCTCCACCCGCGAAACCGACCCGGAGTATGTCCTCCTTTGTTCGGACGTCACGCGACCCGCGGATCTGGCGCGCTTGGAATCGCTGTTGGCGGGATCGTGCAGCGTGGAGGAGTCCGTCATTGATGCGGCGGCGCAGACGATTCAGGCGGACCGTTCCGCTGGTCAGGTCGAATCCATTGCCAATCAACTTCGCGAGGCGCTTTTGATCGCGCAGCGCGAGGATGTCGGTTTCCGTGCCGATCTTCCCCTGTCCATCGGGATCTCCGGTGGAAGGTTCCGGATTGCGTTCATGCACCCCGATATGGGGCGCTTTTACGGTCCGGCCTGGCAGATGCCGACCGGCGCGACGAACGCGACCGGCCGGGAGCAGATCGTCCTGCTCGCGCAGCAGGCGGAGGACGGCCATATACACCATGTACCCTCGCAGGCCGAATTCAACGAGAAGGTCTCTTCTGTACCTGCCGATAATCCGGGGATGTATCCGGACGAGGATATTGACGATGTCTACAAGTTCGAGGAATTCGGCACCCGCATGGCAGAGCAGGTGCTCCTGTCTCTCGGCTATTTTGCAGATGCCGAGATCCAGGCGCGCAAGGAGGCTGGACTTCCGCTGCCGCCGCACTCCCTCTGGGTCGGCAACAGCATGCGCCGCCCGTTTTCCCTGATCTGCAATGCCATCGCGTCCCTGCGGACCCTCCGTGCCGGTTCCGTGGGGGAACAGGTCCAGAAGCACCTGGGCCGGGATGGCTTTCGCGGACTTCGAGTTGTCACGACCGGCAATATCCCGCGGGGCGGGTTCTCCAGTTCCTCGGCCTTGACCGTCGCGATCAAGAACGCGCTGAACGTCTTGTACAGGCTGGGGATCCCGGCGGACACCCTGGTGCATCTGGCGTGCCAGGCGGAGTACGGTACCGGTGTGCGCGCCGGGTCCCTGGATCAGGCGACGGAGCAGAAGGGCAAGCACGGGCAGGGTGCCCTGATTTCCTCGAATCCACGCGAGAATTACCGGATCATCGGCGTCTATCCCGTGCCAACGGACCGCATCCGTTTCCTGTTCCCGTTCAGCGTTGACCGTGACCGGGATGCCTGGAGGTGGTCCGGTGGCGCGTATGCCGCCGCCCCCGACTCCCCGGTCCCGACGCCTGCGGAGATCCGTAAGTTGACCGGGAAAGCCGCTGAAATCGCCGCTGTGCTCTGCCGCCTTCCCCTCGCGTCGGATTTCTTCATGATGATCGAGCAGGATCTGGTTCAGCACGGTGTCCTGGGCGAGTCATCGCTCCAGGCCGTCTACGCCATTCTCTGTCAACTCCCCCTGCGGATCCCCCGGCAGGATCTGCGTGCGCGACTCGTTGAACGGCGGGAGAGCTGGGCGGATCAGATTGCCACGGCGCAGTCCGTTCCCTTGGCCGAGGCGATGGCCCGGGTGGACTCCTCGATCGAATCGCTGTTCTCGGGTTGGCGCGATCCCCTGCTGCGCCGTACCCGTGCCGATGGGGGGATCGAGGAAGCGCAGGGCGTTCCTCTGCGGGCCATCCTCGCGTATCTCTTCGTCGAAGTGGCCCGGAATTTCCGGCTGATTCACCATCCGGAGCTCTGGATTGATGCCGTTACCCGCTCCCAGCGTGGAGACTGCGGCTTTGTGATCGATCCGGCGAGTCTTCCGGATGCGGCCGCGATGGAAGGGGACATGGAGTGGGAACGGGGGTTGCAGGGACCCGACCTGTTGAAGGAGTGGCTGCGGCGGTCGGGTGCAAGCCCCTTTGATTTTAATCTCGATCTCGATGATGTAGCGCTGACCTCCGTCCCGTTGAAACCCCTGCATGAAATCCGTGGCGGCAGTTTCTTCCGGGGACTGGCCCTGGTGGACCTGGCGGAGGCCATGCTCAAGCGGGCCTTCGGGATTGATGCGGTGGCGGTCCGCGTGAATGCCGCCGGGCAGGGGGATTACTTCCAGGTGCATGTGGACACGGCGAAGGCGGCACCGGACCGGGTGAAGGCGTTCATCGAGCGCGCCTTTTACCGGCGGTTCGGGCTTTCCCCGCGCCCGTCGTTTGTCGAGCCGCATCCCGGTGGCGGCGCGGTCGGAATCCGTCTCGACCGCTTCGACCAGCTTCCGGCCCTGATCGGCAAACTCAAGAACGGCAGGTGATCCAACTTTGGACTTGAACGGGAAACGGGCATTGGTGACTGGCGGTTCGGTGCGGCTGGGGCGCTGTATCTGCGAGGCGCTGGCGGCCCGGGGTTGCGGCGTGGTGGTGCATTATCGCCATTCCGCCTCGGAGGCCGTGGCCCTGGTGGCAAGGCTGGCGGCGACCGGCGTGCAGGCGTCTTGTGTGCAAGGTGATCTGGCGGATGAAGCCGGGTGTGAACGGGTGATGGCTGCGGCGGCGGCAGAGGGCGGTGTGGACATTCTCATCAATAACGCCTCGGTGTTCAGCAAGGACGCGTTCATGGATGTGGGCGAAGTCCGGCTGCGCGACGAGCTTGCCGTC
>CAZGBW010000318.1:0-3401 GCA_964523995.1 uncultured Victivallales bacterium
CCACCGGCAGGGCGGTGTTGTCGGCAAAGAGGCCGCCGTTGAATTTGAGGATGTTTAGCCGGACGCTGGTGGAGAAGCCGCCGGTATTCATCCGGGACCAGAGCTCGCTGACCATCGGCACGAAGGCCTCGGGCGTCTTGAGGACATCCTCCAGCAGGCGGGTCCAGGGTTTGTAGCCGGTCACGCCGATGAGGCTGACGTCCTCGGCGAACATGGTGAACAGGCAGCGCATGAGGAAGGAGGCCACGGTGGCGGGGTCCTCGCCACGCTTCTCGAGCGAGACCGCCAGCCGGGCGAGGCTCCCGGCGATGGCGCGGGTGACACGGGCGGTGCGGCGGGCGGGATCGAGCGAAAGCGGGTCGGTCCAGATGGCCTGCAGCCGCTCGCGGATCTCGGGGGTGCGCAGGTCGGCCAGGGTGACGCGGTGGGCACCGGGGGCCGGGAAGGGAATGTAGGTGCCGCCGGTGCGGGAGAACTCGGCGAAGATCTCGATCACGAAGCCGACATCGCAGGTGATCAGGAAGGGCGGGCGGCCCTCGGCTGACGGCAGGGCGCGGATATAGCGGTCGGCCTGGGCGCGGGCGCGCAGCATGGATTGCTCCCAGCCGGGCGTGCCGCGTCGGCCGGTGCCGGTCCGTCCGGTGGTGCCGGTCCTTCCTGTGGTGCCTGCCGGGTCGCTGCCCTGCTTGGCCTCGAGCACGAAGCAGCCGCGCTTGTAGAGGTCGATGCGTCCGGCGGACGTGGTGCCATCGGTGTTCTGGAAGGTGACGGTGCGCTCGAAGACGTAGGCGTTCTCGGCGGTTTCGGCCTGGGCTGGGTCGGGCCGCGGCAGGTCGAGCCGATCGCAGAGTTCGGAGAGGAAAAGCTGGCAGTTGGCGCGTTCACTCGCGCCGGAATGTTCCCAGCGCTGGATGAAGGCGTTGATGGCGGCAGTAGCGGTATCGGTTTCGACCATGCCGGACTATAGGGCGTAGCGCGAACGAGGGAAAGCGGAAAAGCGTTCACTCGCCGATTATGGTGGATTGGGTTATTGCGTGTTGGAAATGGATATCAGGCGGTTGCCGTCCCCAGCAAAGTCAGTCTCGCCACACGCATGATCGATCCCCCCATCAAGACAGGCTCATCCCTACCAGTGCCATCGAAGTCAGATCCGCCCCGTTTTCTCAAACAGCCGTTCCCTGACGAGAGATCCTTGCCCCCGGCCGTGCAGAACCGGCAATGATCATCAACCATTATATCCCGGCTTGCAAGTGCGGTTTCATTAAACGCGCCCTCTAGCTCTGCAGACCGCGTGGCTTTCGGCCATCATGAGAATTTCCGGACCGCAGCAGGCAGGCTTGCCTTTTGCCGGCAACTGGCATAGCCTTGCGACCCAACGAAGGAAAGGAACCGCCGAATCATGCTCTGGGCTACCGATGATATCCGCATTGAGGCCATTAAACCGCTCATCCCCCCCGCAATTCTCATGGAGGAACTGCCCCTGACCGATAGCGCCTCCGAACTGATCGCCAGCACCCGCCAGCAGATCACCGGCTGCCTGCACGGCACCGACCCGCGCCTGGTCTGCATCGCCGGGCCCTGCTCCATACACGACCCCGATGCCGCGCTCGAATACGCCGGACGCCTCGCGAAGCAGGCGGCCCGCTTTGCGGACGACCTGCTCATCGTCATGCGCGTCTACTTCGAGAAGCCCCGCACCAGCGTGGGTTGGAAAGGACTGATCAACGATCCTTTCATTGACGGCAGCTTCGCCATCAACAAGGGTCTCCGGATCGCCCGCCAGCTCCTCCTCGACGTCGCCGCCGCCGGGCTACCCGCCGGCTGCGAGTATCTCGACACGATCATGCCCCAGTTCCTGGCGGACCTCGTGAGCTGGGGCGCGATCGGCGCCCGTACCACCGAGAGCCAGATCCACCGGGAGCTGGCCTCCGGCCTTTCCTGCCCGATCGGTTTCAAGAACGCGACCAACGGGAATACGAAGGTTGCCATCGACGCGATCGAGGCCGCCCGTCATCCCCATCACTTCCTCTCCGTCACCAAGCAGGGGGTCGCCGCCATTGTCGCCACCCGGGGCAACGACGCCTGCCACATGATCCTGCGCGGGGGCAGTCAGGGGCCGAACGACGACGCGGAGACGATCCGCAGTACCGCCGCCACGCTCAAGGATCAGCATCTGCCGCACCGGATCATGGTGGACTGCAGCCACGGCAACAGCCTCAAGGACCACAAGGGCCAGCCGGCAGTGGCCGCGCGGGTGGCCGCCAAACTCGCTGCCGGCGATGACACCATTTTCGGGGTCATGCTCGAGAGCCACCTCGTGGCGGGACGCCAGGAGACCGTTGCCGGCAAGCCTCTCGTCCGCGGCCAGAGCATCACCGACGCCTGCATGGGCTGGGAGGAGACCGTGCGGGTCCTCGAAACCCTGGCCTCCGCCGTCGCCCGGTGTTAGATCCCCTCCAGCGGCGCGAACAGGAAGAGCCCTGGCGGGACGATCGGCATGGGCCAGTGGAGGATCCGAGAACGATGTCAACCGCGGCGTTTCACGGGTAGACCAGCAACGCCCAGTCCGCTTTCGAAAACTCAACAACTGCACGACTCCACGGGGTGTATGTCAAGAAAGTGAGAGGTCCGTGCGCTGCTTGATGAGCGACTTGCAGGCGCCCTCCACGGCGTACCAGCGCGTGTAGCTGACATCGCCCACGGCGGAGAGGATGCCACCGGTGCGTCGTTCCCGGCGACCTGGGTGCAAAACCGCTTGCCGAGAATACTCGCTTGCATTTGACAGCCACCCATGCATAATAATAGGCCGTTTGTTTGCGTCTTCCTTTCTGCATGCATTCCCGTTGCCGCATGCACCCATCGCGTTCAGGACTTGTCCATGCCTAAACACCTGCTCATCATCATGCTCCTTGTCGGCATACCGCTGGCGGCGGGCAATTTCGGGGGCTGGGCCTGGCTGAACCGGTCGGTAAAGATGCAGGACTGGAAGGGTGCCGCCCTGCCATCGTTCTCCTATGCGCCCTACCGTGACGACCAGAACCCCCTGGATGGCAAATACCCATCGCCGAACCAGATGCGCAAGGATCTTGCGAGACTCTCCCCGTTCGTCAAGACCATCCGAACCTATTCGGTTGCCAATGGACAGGAACTGCTGCCCGACATGGCAAGGGAAATCGGTATGGGGATCCTCCCGGGTGCATGGCTGGATGGCAAGAAGGACGCGGACAACGCGGAGATAAGGACCCTGATCCGCCTGCTCAAGCAGAACCGGGGCTATATCCGGCGCGCACTGGTCGGCAATGAGGTTATCCTGCGCGGGGAAATGAGTGTCGCCGACCTGATCTCGCGCATCACGGAAGTCCGGAAGAAAACCGGGGTCAAGATTTCAACCGCCGACGTCT
>CAZGBW010000319.1:0-3400 GCA_964523995.1 uncultured Victivallales bacterium
TCCGGCCCGCCAAGAACCTTCCCCGGCGCAGCCCGCAAAGCCAACCGCCCCCCCCACCCCACCCACTCCGTCCACTCCGCCCGCGCCACCCACGCCGCCGCCGCCCGTTGTCTCAACAACCAACTCAACAACAACCCAGCAGCAGGAAAAGGAGGAAAAGGACCGGCGGCAGGAAGCGCGGAAACGACTGCAGGAGCAGGAAAACGCTCAGCGCGAAGAGCGGGAGGCCCAGCGCCGCCTGCAGGACGCCGAGGATCGCGCCCGGCGCGACGCCGCCCACCAGGAACAGGAACAGAATAAAGAGGTAGAGCAAAGCAAGAAACCGAAACGTCCAAAAGTGCATTAATACAACAACGGAGAAAGTCGAAATGAAGAAACTGTTCACACTCACACTCACCGTCATGCTCGTCGCCGGTCTCGCCGGCTCCGCTGCCGCCAGCAGCATCGCCGGGAAAATCTGGTATGCCGGGATTGACGTCGACGAGGTTGATCCGGCGCTGATGTACGGAGCCACCGCCTCGCTCGACCTGGGCGAGAACCTGTGGATTTCCGGCATGTACCTGATGGGTACCTACGAGGATGTCTATGGACCCGGCCTTGACTTTGACACATCGGATGCAGAGGTCGTATTTGGATTCACGCTCAACATCCTGGATATCGGCATTGGCGCGCGCTATTCGGAATGGGCCATGAGCGCGGAAAACGACGAATTGGGCGATATGGCCATTTACGGACCGATGGCCTACATCGGCCTCGGCAATCTGATCGGAGAGCTGCCGATCGGCTGGTATGTCGGCGGATCGTACATGTTCCTGGACCTCGGTGATGCGAGCGATATTGACGGTGCCGAGACCTTCGAGCATTACAATGTCGAAGGCGGACTGTTCCTGGCGATGGAACCGTTGAGCGCCACGCTTGGCTACCGGATCAAGGACTATGTGAACTTCGATGACAGCATGTTCAGCGGCGTCGCCGCCTCGCTGGGCTTCGGATTCTAAGGCGAGACCGGGAACCGGGGCACACGGCCCCGGCTCCCGGGAGTGGCTGCGCTTTCGCAACGTCCGATCACGCCATTGTGGAGTTCCCCATGAATAAGAAGACCGCCAGCCGTTCATTCATCATCGGTTCCCTTCTGGCAACACTTGCACTCTCCGCCACCGCGCAACAGACGTTCGAGCAGTGGCTGCAGGAGGATCAGCAGGCCTTTGCCCAGTACAATGCGGAAGTGACCGCGCAGTACAACCGTTTTCTCAAGGAAGAGGCCGAGGCCTACGACGCCTTCCTGAAGGAGGCCGGGAAGCTCTGGGGGGACCGGAACGTATGGCAGCCCGAGATCAAGCGCTGGGTCCAGTACACCGAGACCCTTGACGAGCGCAGCGCCGTGCAGTTCGAGGACGGAATCGCCGAGGTGGAAGTCATCGTGGAGCCCGGCATGACGGATGACGATGTCAAGGCGCTCCTGGCCGATGGTGTCGAGAACCTGGTGCTCAGCGGTACGCTTGACCCGATTGAAATGGTCCGCCGCCGGATGTTCCCGAATTCCGCGCGCGAGGCCAAGGACCCCGACCCCGGTCCGCCGCGATCCCGCCGCCGCCGCACCACAACCCCCGTCGCCACTCCCGTCATCGTCACCCCTCCCGCCAGCATTGCCCGTCCTACCCCCATCGCTCCTCCCACTCCCGTCGTGCCTCCCACTCCTGTCGCCACGCAGAAATCCACCACGTACGTCGTCCAGGGCGGCGACAGTCTCTGGAAGATTTCCAAACGCTTCAGCGTCTCGCGCCAGCTCATCGCCGAAGCCAATGGGATTGACGCCGATGGCTGGGTCAAGGTCGGCCAGAAACTGACCATCCCCGGCCAGTCCTCCACGGCCCCCGCGCTGCCAGCCGTATCGACGGCAGATGCCATCGCCAGCGTTCCCCCAGCCCAACCGGCTGCGCCTCCCGCCGCACCGGTGGAAACCGCGGTCATACCGGATGCCGCCCCCCGCATCGCCACCTCTGCGCCGCCGCCACCGGCCTCGAAAAAACAACCGCTTCTCGACCACCAGGTCGCCATGCCCGACGGAACCCCCGTCACCCGCGACAACGCCCGCGCTTTTGCCGATGCGCAGGCTGACTCGCCCTCCGTCGCACGCAAAAAGGTTGTCGGCACGGACAAGGTCGAGCGCGAGGTCGTCTCCGTATCCTTCCCGCTCGTGCCGGATCACCTGCGCGTGCGCGCCGAACGCTTCCGGCCCGCGGTCTCGAAATTCGCGGCATTGCACGGCGTCTATGCCCCGCTTATCTACGCCATCATCCACTCCGAATCCTCGTTCAACCCGCGCGCGCGCTCCGGGGTGCCTGCCTACGGACTCATGCAGTTGGTGCCCCGTTCGGGTGCCCGCGACGCCTATCTGTTCGTGTACAAGCAGGACCGCCTGCTGAGCGACACCTATCTGTACGATCCGGAGCGCAACATCGAACTCGGTTCCGCCTACCTGAGCATTCTCGATCAGCGCTATTTCAAGAAGATCGAGAACCCGATGAGCCGGATGCTTTGCAGCATCGCGGCCTACAATACCGGCGCGGGAAACGTCTGCAAGGCGTTCGACGCCGGCACATCGCCGGCACGCGCCGCCCCCGTGATCAACGGCATGACGCCTGACCAGGTCTACTCGCGACTGCGCGCCCACCTTCCCTACGAGGAGACCCGCAATTACGTTGTCAAAGTCAACGACCGGTTGCCTCTCTACCGCGAATGGAAGTAAACCACCCCCCCGGGGTGAGGGGCGATTGCAGGATCCGCATCTAGAGATATTGCGGTCCGGACAGCAGCGCGGGCGGACGCCTGTCCAGCACATCCTCCGACAGCAGCGCATCCAGCGAGTTCAGCAACCGGTCGCGATCCTGCGGGAACCGTCCCTCCAGCGGGACCACATTCGATCCGTGATTGGCCCGGAAGACGCACTTTCGCAGATCCAGGCCCGCGATCAGTTCCCGCAGTTCCTGCACGATCTCCCGTTCACTCAGGACCTCGAAGCCACCGCTCCGAGCCAGGTCATAGAGGGCCGTACCCTCCACCGGCACAACACGCAGGGCGGAAAACAACCGCGGCTGCATCCGGTTCAGGGCTGCCGCCGTCCGCCGCGCATGCTCCCCGCTGCACGCCCGGCCGCCAAGGCCCAGCAGTACCATAACCGAGATCCGCAGGCCCGCCGCCTGGGCACGAACCGCCGCCTCAACCATCCCGTCCGCCGTCTCCCCCTTGCGGCAGGCGTCGAGGACGGCATCATCGCCACTTTCCAATCCCAGATAGAGCGTGTGTAGCTTCAACCCGCGCAACGTCTGCAACTGCTCGTCGCTCTTGGCGGCAATCGAGCTTCCGTTGGCGTAGAGGGAGACGCGTGTCAACGAGGGCA
>CAZGBW010000320.1:0-3385 GCA_964523995.1 uncultured Victivallales bacterium
AAGAGCCTCGAAAAGGTGAATGGGTTGACGACTACGGCGACGACTACGGATTACGAGTAGAGGCGGTCCCAATCGTCTTCCGTAGTCGTCGCCGTGGTCGTCGTCCGATACCCCGCTCCTGCACGATCCGGTTAACGACTACGGCGACGACTACGGGGAACGAGGCTGAACATGACGCTTAATCCCACACTTGATCGTACCCTTAAACTCACTCTTACTTGGTTACGCTTAATCCACCCGCTTCGTCGGTCAACCATGGACAGGAAAAACGGCAAGCCACCCACGGATTCTGCGGAAGACCCGAAACATTAGGTGGCAGCCGACGTCCCCGGCGGCTGTAGGTCCCTATTAAGTCCAAGCAAATACCTGATCAGTGGAATATACTGGACATGACCGATACGCCCAGGCGCGCGTTGCCGACCCAGAATAAGGCTGTTTTTATAGAGCATGACTTGCTTCAATTCCTCCGGTCGGATCTGTGAGGTCCACTTGATTTCCACGGGAAAAAACGCCCCATCCTGCAAATAGGCAATATCCACCTCGCCCTTGGTGCCCTTGATATAATAGGTCTGCCCGAATTTCCGGTAAAAGTGCGTCACGGCAACCGTCTCGACCAAGGCCGGAGTGCTTTCCGCCTTCATCTTCCCCAACATTGTTTCCACGGCGTGAAAGATGAACGGATCCTCGAAATACAGTTTTTTCGCCTTTTTAGGCGCCGCCGACAGGGTATGTTCCACCAAGGCCTCCTGGACGATCACCGCATGCATATCTTCAAGGATCGCCACATAGTCACTCACCGTCTTGTGGTGCTCGATCGAAAGCTCCTTGGCCAGCGAAACCCAGGAAACCTGCGAAGCATAGGTCTTCATCATCCCTCGAAGGACTTCAAGGAGATACTTCTCCTGCTTATTGTGTTTCAGGATATCGCCACGTAGCCACTCCGCATAAGTCCTGAACGTCGCCGCCTCGATGCGTCCGCCCCTGAGCATATCCGCTATCGCTGTCAGATAGCCGCCATGCAGGAGATACTCATCAAACAAGGTTTCAAGTTGTGGTAAATGTTTCTGATAGTCGGGATCATCCATCGCGAATTCCGAATCCTTGCAAGCGGCAACCAATCCGATCAACTCGGGCACTTTGAGTGTTACCGTCTCGGCAAAACCGAGCGGGTGGAAGACGAAATCCACTTGAGCCGACCGGCCTCGCCGACCGGCGAAGCGCTTCATGGCCTCTCGCAGGATCGCACTGTCAGACCCGGATAAAATGAGCGTTGTCGATTCCAGGCTCCCGGCGTCGGCCAGGAATTTAACCGCCTTGTCCCAGTCTTTTACATAGCTGATTTCATCAACGACAATAATCTGCCAGCCGCTCTTGCCCTCCAGCTCTGACACAATCTCCCGCCGCAGATCGGCATCATCCCGAATCAGTTCTCCGGTCATGAATGAAATATGATCCGGCCGCACCTTCCCCTCGTTCAGCAGGTTGGCAATGAACTGCTTTAAACACGTTGTTTTACCGACCTGCCGCCCGCCTGTAATCATGAGAATGCCAGGCTCCAGAAACTCAGAGGTATTGAGCAACGGGGAGACATACGAAAAGGGTTGCAAGGCCGCACGTCGCAAATGCGGATCTTCGCGAAAAAACCGTTCGGGAGACTCCCTGAAAAGATTATGAATCTGGAATTCGTCTTTCATATTTTCAGAGGATATTTCAGTGACCAAAGATAGTCAATATGTATTATCCAAATATCAAGGGCAAACGCATCTATATTCGGGTAAAATTTCGAACAGCTGCAAATCCGACGAAGCGGGTGGTTTAAGTGTAACCAACTAAGAATGGGCCTACGTGTGGGATCAAGTGTGGGACTAAGCGTTCCAAACACTTCATCGCCCTCTTAGTCCCACCCTTAATCTCACACTTACCTGGTTACGCTTAATCCCCCCGCTTCGTCGGTCAACCATGGACAGGAAAAACGGCAAGCCACCCACGGATTCTGCGGAAGACCCGAAAAAAAACTTGCCTCGTTTCACAATCTGTTCTAGTATATATAACAGAACGATAAGGAGCGTAATATGCCTTTGCCTTTAACCAATGAGAATTGGCGTAGTTCAGTGGTGGATCAGGTCGGCGCCAAGCTGCGTTCGCACGTGCTACGCCATGGATTGCGCACCGGCGACCCGTTGCCCAGCTATCGTCAACTGGCCCGCGAACTCGATGTGGCGCTGATGACCGTCAAGCGCGGCGTGGATGCCCTGGCCGCCGACGGTTTCGTGAAGTCGATCCCGAAGAAGGGACTCTTTGTCGCCAAGGAATTCAACCACAAGCCCAAGTCACTGGGCCACGCCCTGCTGATCTACCCGTGTTCCATGCATCTGGTGTTGTCGGAGGCGTACCGGTCTGAACTGGCGCGCGGGGTCCTCTCATCCATTGATCCCGGGGGCCACGGCAGCATTCGTTCCCTGTACGGCGACGGCATTATCTACGGGGACTACGTGGAGGGGGTGTGTCCGGACGCCGTCTTCCTGCTGGGCGTGGAGAACGACGAGTACCTGCGCATGGCCGCGAACTGGGGACGGCCCGTGGTGTCGGTGGACTACTGCTCGGCCTCCGTGCCCATGGACTTCGTGGCCTGCGACAACCGCGCGGCGACGCGCCGGTGCGTCGAGCATCTGGCCAAACTCGGTCATCGCAACCTTGCCTACCTGAGCATCGCTGACTCGCCGGAAACCGTGGTGGAGGAAGAGGATCGTTTTCGAATCCGGCGGTCTTCGGACGCGCTGGAGCGGCGCGAGGGCATGCGCGAGGCGGCGGCCGCCTGCGGGTTGCCGGAACCGTGCATGGCGGAGATCCCGGGGCCGGCCCACACGGAAGAATTCCTGGATCGCGTGTTCGGGCGTACGGGTTCGCACGTTGGCTGTCCGCCGGATGGGACGGGTGGGACGCCCGCCCCCACGGTTCGGAATCGGGCCAAACCCGTGGCGGCGGGTGTCTCACCCGCCGGTGCCATCGGTTCAAACGGTAACCGCCCCACGGCGGTGGTGTTGTCGGGCTATCCGATCGCGCCCGGGCTGATTCGCGGACTGGAGGAACGGGGACTGCGGGTGCCGCGGGATGTATCGGTCTGCGCCGTGGCCAGCGCCGGCGTGTTGCCGGAATGCCCCTCTCTGACCGGTTGCAAGTTCGATTTCTACGCGATGGGCCGGAAGGCCGTGGAGGTGCTGCGGGAGCAGATGGCCCGGCCCGGCGCGCCGGTGAACCGGATTCACAGGGTCGGGTTCGATTGGGAGGGGGGAAGCACGTGCGGAGCACGTGCGTAGTCAGTGTTCAGTATTCAGTTTTCAGTATTCAGATGGGCAAAGACAAGATGAGTGCTAATCCATACGCC
>CAZGBW010000321.1:0-3375 GCA_964523995.1 uncultured Victivallales bacterium
CATTCGCACTCGACATTCGCGGGCGAATATGGGAGAAACCGGTATCTCTTCGCAATGATTGAAGATGCCGACCCTATAGAAACCGCCAAGAAGGAGATTACCGATATGGCCTTGAAAACAACTCCGGAAGACATGCTCCGCATTGCCAACACGATCCGCGGGCTCGCCATGGACGGCGTACAGTCCGCCAATTCGGGACACCCGGGAATGCCGATGGGCATGGCCGACGTCGCCGCCGTACTCTGGCTCAACCACTTGAAACACAACCCGGCCGATCCCTCCTGGCCGGACCGCGACCGGTTCGTGCTTTCCGGCGGACACGGTTCGATGCTGCTTTACAGCCTGCTGCATCTCTCGGGCTACGCCCTGCCGAAAGCGGAGCTTGCCCGCTTCCGCCAGTGGGACAGCCTGACGCCGGGACATCCCGAGGCCGGGCACACGGCCGGCGTGGAAACCACCACCGGTCCCCTCGGCCAGGGCTGCGGCAACGGGGTTGGAATGGCGATTGCCGAACGCATGCTCGCCGCGCGCTTCAACACCGCCGACACCGCCCTGGTGGATCATCACACCTACGTCTTCTGTGGCGATGGCGACATGATGGAGGGCATCAGCCACGAGGTGTTCGCGACCGCAGGCCACCTCGGCCTCCATAAACTGATCGCGTTCTATGACGATAACCGCATCACCATCGAGGGGCGCACCAGCCTGGCCTACAGCGACGACGTGCCGCTGCGCTTCAAGGGCTATCACTGGAACGTGATCACGATTGACGCCCACGATTTTTCCCAGATTGACAAGGCGATCCGCAAGGCCAGGCGCGAACTGAAGCGCCCGACGCTGATCATCTGCAAATCAACCATCGGCAAGGGCAGCCCGAACAAGGCCGATACCCACAGCGTGCATGGCGAACCGCTCGGCGAGGAGGAGGTTGTGCTCTCGAAACGCCTGCTCGGCCTGCCGGAGAACGAGAAGTTCTTTGTTCCCGAGGAGGTCACTGCCATTTTCAAGGCCCGCCTGGCGCAACTGAAGCGGGAGAACAGCAAGTGGACCCGGCTCTTCAAGGCCTACGCCGCCGCCAACCCGGAGAAGGCGGCCGCCTGGGCCGATGCGCTGGCAGGACGTCTGCCGGCAGACCTGGAATCGGCCCTTCCCGTGTTCGAGATCGGCAAGGCGATCGCCACGCGCGTGGCGGGTGGCACGGTTCTCCAGAACATGGCCGCGGCGGTTCCAAGCCTGGTTGGCGGCTCCGCCGACCTGGCGCCCAGCACCAAGACATGGATCAACGGCGCCGAGGCCATCCTTCCCGGAAAATTCGGGGGCCGCAATTTCCACTTCGGCGTCCGCGAGCATGGCATGGGCGCGATCATGAACGGCGTCGCGCTCCACGGCGGATTCCGCATCTTCGGATCCACCTTCTTCGTGTTCGTGGACTATATGCGCCCGGCCGTGCGCCTGGCGGCGATCATGAAACTGCCCGTGATCTACGTGTTCACGCACGACAGTTTCTATGTCGGCGAGGACGGTCCCACGCATGAACCGGTCGAACAGCTCGCCTCCCTGCGCTGCATTCCCGGCCTGACGGTCATCCGCCCGGCGGATCCGACCGAGACCGGGGCCGCCTGGGTTGCCGCGCTGGAGAACACCGGCGGACCGACAGCCATCCTGCTGACGCGCCAGAACCTCAAGGTCATCGACCGCGGCGTGTATCCCGCCGCCACCAGCCTGAAACGCGGCGGCTACACCCTCTGGCAAAGCGAGGAAGGAACGCCGGACGTGCTGCTCGCCGCGTCCGGATCCGAGGTGGAAATGGCGCTCGATGCGGCCAAGCAGCTGGCGGCGGACTGCTGCGTGCGCGTGGTCAGCATGCCGTCCTGGGAGCTTTTCGATGCCCAGCCCGAAGCATACCGCCGCAAGACCCTTCCGCCGGAATGCACGTTGAAGGTCTCCCTGGAGGCCGCCGCCTCCATGGGATGGGAGCGCTACATCGGCGCGGGAGGCCACTCCATCGCCATGAACCGCTTCGGCGCGTCCGCCCCTTACAAGGTCCTGGCCGAGAAATTCGGGTTCACGGTGGACAGCGTCGTGGCGACAGTCCGCAAACTCCGCGCCTGAGGCGGCGGAAAGGAATCGTTCCGGCATTATGTCTGAAATCATCATTCGCGGTGGTCTCCCCGTCGGCGGCACGCACCGCGTCCCGGGGAACAAGAACGCGGCACTGCCGATGCTGGCCGCCTGCGTGCTGACGGACGAACCGGTGACGCTGGAGAATCTCCCGCTGATCCGCGACGTGGAGACCATGCTGGAAATCCTCGTCGATCTCGGTGCCACCGTGGATCGGGATGGACACTCCGCGACCGTCTGCAGCCAGCGAATCCACAAGACCCGGCTCAGCGAGACGCTCTGCCGCCAGGCCCGTTCCTCCATTCTTTTCGCCGGGCCCATGGCCGCGCGTCACGGGCGGGTGACCGTCTCGCACCCCGGCGGCGATGTGATCGGGCGGCGGCGGCTGGACACCCATCTGGACGGCCTGTCGCAGCTCGGCATCTCGGCGGACATCACCGATGGCTATGCATTCACCAGGGGGACCTTTCGCGGGGCTAGCATCCTGCTCGACGAAGCCAGCGTGACGGCCACCGAGAACATCCTCATGGCTGCCGTGCTCGCCCCCGGCTCGACGGTCCTGTTCAATGCCGCCTGCGAGCCGCATGTCCAGGATCTCTGCCGCCTGCTCACCCGCATGGGGGCGCAGATCGAGGGCATCGGCACGAACCGGCTCTGCATCGAAGGCGTCACGGTCCTGCACGGCGTCTCCCACCGCATTTCCCCGGATTATGTCGAGGCGGCCAGCTTCATCGCCGCCGCCGTGCTCACGGGCGGGGAAATGCTGCTCGAGGATATCGAGCCGGACGACTTCACCGTCATCGGCAAGCATTTCGCCCGCCTGGGGGTGCAGATGCATATCGAGGGCTCGCGGCTGCATGTCCCGCCGCACCAGCGGCTGCGCATCCGCGACGATCTCGGCGCCGCGATCCCGAAACTCGAGGACGGGACCTGGCCCAATTTCCCGTCCGACCTCATGAGCGTTTCCATCGTGCTGGCGACGCAGGCGGAAGGCACCATGCTCTTCTTCGAGAAGATGTTTGAAAGCCGGATGTACTTCGTGGACCGCCTGATTGAAATGGGGGCCCGCATCATCCAGTGCGACCCGCACCGCGTCATCGTCAGCGGGCCCGCCCGGCTGCGCGCCACCCGCCTGTCCAGCCCGGACATCCGGGCGGGCGTCTCGCTGCTGCTGGCGGCCCTCTGCGCGGACGGCGAAAGCCGCATCGGCAACGCGGAGGTGATAGACCGGGGCTATGAGCATGTGGACCGCGA
>CAZGBW010000322.1:0-3367 GCA_964523995.1 uncultured Victivallales bacterium
TGTACTTGTTGAACGTATTGGGACTCCGGCCCTCGGCGGTCAACCATGCGGCGAATTGTCCGGCGATCTCCGGCGTGACATCGCACATGAACGTGACGGCGGGATGGGTGTCTCGCATCCACTTCCAGAACCGGCCCCAAGTCATTTCATAGACAGCCAGCGTCGCCTTGCCGGTGTCGGGCCGGTTCTGTGATGCGATGAAGACCGGCCATGCCTCGCCAACGGTCAGGGGTGGATTGCGTTCATCCTGAATCGTCGTCAACGTCTCCTGTTTGCTTTCCAGGTGGGCCTTGACGTTCGCAAGGGCGGTCACGTCATTGCCCACGGTAAACGGGGACATGATCTCCCGCCGCTTGGTTTCGGCCTTCTTGCGGTCCTGCTCACCTGTTGACCGCATGACCAGCTTCCCGGCGACTCGCCACGCGACATAGTAGGTTGCGCCACGTTTGAACAAGTGTCCGAGTCTGGTAACTTTCATGGATGCGCCCTTTCAATCATAGCCGCTCTTTCTCGCGCAACTATGACGGACCAAGGCGAAACTATTAAGCAAAACGATAGCACGTGACTAGAACAGCAGCAAAAGGTCGCTTTATAGCAGACTCACAATCTGCCGGCCGCAAGGGCATGAGGGTTCAAGGCCCCCCTCCGGCACCACCCTGAAACCCGTTTGAATCCGCGTATTGGCCAACAAATATGGCTATTATTGCGGCATTAACCCTTGTTTGCCCGTGTCGATTCCTTCGCTTATCTTCAACCCCTTTGTGTTCGGGTGTGGTGTACAAATAGTATACATACCCTGATTGACAAACTGAACATTCCAGAATGCCCCACGAATCCCAGCCGGTGCAAGGGGATGCGGAGACACGGACGGGGGCTTGATCGTGGCAGCACGGGGAAGTGGGAGGGTAATACCGCCTGAAAAGCGATTTCTTATCACTACATCGGCCAACGACTGGTAGACGATCCACCCGTTTCCTGGCTTGATCAGGTACCGTTCACTCTGTTTTGGGTACACGCGCACTGTGCCTACCTAGCTGTTGTCCACACCAGCCAGGTCAGTGTCGCCGTCTGCCCTTCGCCAAGCTGCCTGCACGCCGCCGGATCGAAAGGGCCCGGGCAGACCGTCGCATCCTTCTGCCCGCCCAGTTCCAACACCGCGGGGCTGGCCGCCTGGATCGCACGGCAGGCGAAGCGTAACGTCATCGCCACCGGATCGAAGGACGTATTCATCGGCGCTTCCAACGAATGCACATCCTGGCCAAACGCCTGCTGCCATTCGGCGAACCGTGGCTTCGGATTCGGCGCAGGGTTCTGGATGTCGAAGATCGCGTTGGGACTGCCGGAGTCGAACAGGTTCCCGTCGCTGGCATTGCCATCCTTCTTGCCGAGAAAGACCGGCTTCAAGCAAACGGCGAAGACGTTGTTGAGCACGCGATGCCCCTTGGGTTCGATCAGGTTCCCTCCCACGTTTCGCCCCGGTTGGCGGTCGTTCATGGACACGGCGACCCCCTCGATGTTCAGGAAGAGGTTGTGGGCGACGATGGTGTTGGCGCCGTCCGCGCTCACGCCGGAACCTTTTACGTAATGCGGAAGTTCCCAGTTGCTCGGGCGGATATCCACGAAGACATTGTGGTCGACGAGGTTGGCCTCCCGGCAGGATTCCAGATATACCGCCCCGAGCGCGGTGCGGATGGAGTAAAAAAGGTTGCCGGTAATGCGGCAGTTCTCGTTGAGGTAGTCCAGCCAGACGCCGTCAGCGGCGGCGTGATGACGGAAAACGTTGTTCCGGATCAATACGCACTTTGCCCCATGGAACTTGAGCCCGGCCGCCTCGCACATCCCCTCGATGTTCAGTCCGCCGATGCGTTCGATCAGATTGCCCTCGACCAGTGTCTCATCCACACGGTTGCAGCCGGAGATGCCACAAACGCCGCAGTCGCTGATGGTGTTGTTGCGGATGATGTGCCGCCCAAAGGGCGTCGGCAGGCGGTCGGCCTTCCAGTCCTGGTTGCCAATGTCCAAGCCGCACGCGTTTGCCCAACGAATACGGTTCTTCTCGATGATCCAGTGGTGGCCGCGATGTGTGCTGACCATCGCGCGCTGCGGTACGGGAATGCAATCGGCCGCGCGCTCGAAGGTGAAGCCGCTGACGCGGATGTACCCCAGCCCGTACTCGCGTGCGGCGAAGACCTGCGGACGGACGGTGATCTCGAAGGATGCCAGCGCGGGATCGGCATCGCCGGGAAGACGGAAGTGCAGCCGCAGTCCCGGCTCTTCCACCCAGAAGGCTCCATCCTGGCCGGTCAGTTCAGCGAAGCGGAAGACCTGCTTGAGCGGGTGGCCGTTCACGAAGACGGCGCCGCGGCGGAGCATGTAAAGGGACATTTCGGCACCGTTGCTGTAGCTGACGACCTCTTCGTAGATGTTACGGGCCAGGAACGGATTGTAGCCGCGGAAGATCTCCGCCGGCAGATCCGCCATCCAGATCCTGGCTGTCCCGGTATGCCAGCCGGCACTGGGCAGGCAGTGGGGAATCCACGCCTCGGCTCCGGTGACGATCACCTCCTCGCCGGGCGCGGTTTCGTAGGCGATCATGCTGTCCGAGCCAGTGCCGCCGCGGCGGGGAGCGACCTGCTCGCGATAGATCCCCGCATGCACCACCACCTTCTCGCCCGGCTGCAACCGTTCTGCGGCCCACCCGATCGTTTTCCACGGCTTCTCCGCCGTGCCAGGATTGGCATCCGACGCCAGTGTATCCTTCCCCGCCACATGGTAAGTCGTCCTATACTTCGTCTGGTCATCCCAGAAGGTGAAGACAGCGCCATCGGGCATGCGGAAGACCTCCTTTTCTGCTGCTGGCAGCGGAGCCGAGGCGAACAGGCCGTCCGGCAGCGCGGCGGACGCCAGAGTGGTTGTATTAAGGTTTCCGGTGGTCTTCTGCATCATTGTCTCCTGATTCACAGGGTTTTCGTTCCTATTTGGTTTCTCTCAACTCTGTTGATTCAAAATGCTGGCTGTCTTGTAAGTATTCAGCAAAATAATTGACCGGAAGTCTTTTCCAACTGCATTATCCATTCCTTGTCACTTTAACAACAATCACTGAAGGAGAACACAATGACAGATAAGAAAGAGGGGAAACGGATACCTGATCATCTACCCCGCAAGCTAAGCATTTCCTGCTGGATATGGAGCTGGATCACTTCTGCTACAGAGGGCGAACCGTATGGCGACCTCGAACGCTGTATTGTGGAATTGAAAGAACGCGGCTTCAATACCGTCCGAGTCGAAACTGGTCTTAACTGGGCGTTTACCATCGACGGACAACCTCGTGGACAGATGGAGTTCGGAGCATGGATCGCAGGCTACG
>CAZGBW010000323.1:0-3356 GCA_964523995.1 uncultured Victivallales bacterium
TGCGGCAGGCGTGAGGGCCGCTATCGCGGGTACCGCCAGCAGCAGGGCCGCGCACACGGCCGCCTGGAGCGCGGTTTTCCGCCATCGCCTGCAAACCGGCTGGCCATCGGCGAGACCGGCGGCCAGCAGTGACAGCGCCACCGCCAGCACGTACTCGACCAGGGTCCGGCTCAGGAGCGGAATCACCCAGCTGACCAGGATGCTGCCGCAAAGCCCCCCTGCCGCCAGGATCACATAGAAGCCGGTCAGCTGCTCGCCGCCCACCGGCCGGGTCCGCACCAGCCGTGCGCTGCTGTTCATGCACAGGACAAAGAGAATGGACAGGTGCAGGAACACCGCCGGCGCCGGCGGTATGGTGATGTGAAGCTGCATCATCAGGAACAGCAGCGCCGCGGCCAGGGCCGCCCAGTTCAGTCCGGTTTCCATCCACGGGGGGAACCACATCCGCGGCTGGAACGCGAGGACGAATGCCAGCAGGTAAATCGCCAGCGGCAATGCCCATAGCAGCGGTACGCTGGCGACGTCGAACGTCATCACGTTTGTCACCGCCAGCAATGTCGCGCAGGCCCCCATGCTGAGCAGGAACCAGCCCCTTCGCTGCCGCCAGGTCACGGTGGAGCCGGTGTCGCCGCCCTCCTGGGCGGCTACCGGGTGGCGCGGATAGCAGGCGGCGTGTAGCACGACCAGCAGCGCATAGCCGGCCCACCAGAGCCGGGCCTGGGCTTCCAGGCCCAGGAAGGGTTCGATCAGCGAGGGATACACCAGGAGCGCCAGCACGGATCCCGCATTGGATGCACTGTAAAGAACGTACGGGTTTGATCGCGCCTTGAGCGGTGAGATCATCAGCCAGCGCTGGAGAATCAGGCTGGTCATGGACAGCGTCAGGAACGGGCCGCCGACCATGGCCAGCAGCCGGACGAATACGGCGGGCGCCAGCGGAAGCGAGGACGCGTGTCCAGCCGTGTCGAAGTGAAACGGAAAGAAAAGGAATGGCATGAGCAGCATCAGCCAGTGCCACCGCGCATAGCGCTCCGTTCCCAGCCGGCACTGGGCCGCGTGGCCGAACACATAGCCGGCCAGCAGGACGGCCTGGAAGAACACCATCGCGGATCCCCACACCAGGTAGCTGCCGCCGAACGCGGGCAGCAGGGCCTTGGAGAGCATCGGCTGAATCAGGAAGAGCAGGAAGGCGCTTGTGAATGCCGCCAGATAAAATACCCACGTCGCCATGCCGTCATTTCCTGGTTTCGGTTTTCCATGTGCCGCTGGCGGCACCTCGCGCTATATATCCAGAATGCGGCTGCTGGTCGAGGATTCGTCCACGTTGCTCATGTAGGATGTGGTCCGGTATTCGTTCACGCAGTTGAGCTTGTGCAGGGTATCGCCGAGCCGCCGGATCGCCACCAGGCTCCCGTCAATCATTTCCGAGAGCATCGGATCGTCTCCGCCGACCTTGGCGCGGATCAGCCCCAGGTTGGCCATCAGCACCGTTGCCGGCTGGCCGAGATGATGGCAGGCCGCCCCGAGGCTTTCGAGCATGACGCGCTGGCGCTCGCTCTCGCGTACGGCCGCCTCCGCCCTCCGGCGGTCGGACAGGTCGGAAATCGAGAACACGAGGCCTGCGGTCTCGCCGTCCGAGTTGCGGTTCGATGTCGCCAGGATCTCAAGGGCGAGGGTCCGACCCGATGGCATTTCGGCCTTCACCTCGCCGGTCCATCGCCGGTTCTCCTTGATCACGGCGCGGAACATATCCTCGACCATGTCGTTGCTGTCGAAGATCTCGTAGATGCTCGCCCCGGCCAGCTCTTCAGGCTTGGCCCCGTCCACCATGGAGGCAAAGGCCGGATTCACATATTCAAGCACGCCGTCCAGGTTCGTGATGGCAATACCGTTCGCGGCGTTCTGGATCGCGTTATGCTCCGTGCGCAGCATTTCCTCCGCCTGCCGCCGCAGCGTGATGTCGCGGATGAAGAAACACAGGCTGCCGGAACCGCTGCGCAGCCGGTTCACCGCGATTTCACTCGGGAAGAACGAGCCGTCCTTGCGGACGCAGTACGCCTGAATCAGCGTGAAACGCTGGATTTCCAGATTCTGGCAGAGGTTGTTGAGCAGGATGGTGTCCGCGCCCGATATGATATCACCCACCGAGATTCCACTGAGTTCCTCCTTGGTCCAGAGGAGGAACTCGACCGCCCGTGTATTCGCGTCGGTAATCGTTCCCTTCAGATCGGTGATGACGGCCGCATCGTAAATGCTGTCGAGCAGCTCCTCGTAGCGGCTGGCCTTCGCGGGCGGTGGCGGGGCGGGCATTTCGCCGGTTTTGGTGAGTTTCACCACGACCCGGCGCTTGTCCTTGACCGGTTCCGAGGGAATGTCGGGGATCAAGTCAATCCGCATGGTTCTGGACATATCGGCAGCCGCAGACATCCTGTCTCCCGTCAAACCAGCAACATTAAAATAAAGCCCTGTCTTCCTACCACCTGGACACACATGACCATGATGCTGGCATATTCCAGGAACTGAACAAAGCACAAAATGCACTTTATTTCCCGCGAGCGCGCATCTGCGATTCGGTGCGCCTCCGCCGCCCACCGGCCTTGCGCCGGTGGAGGCAAACGCTAAAACAAAGGGGTTGCGCCACAACAACCAGCTTTCTTCACCACCGGCGCAAGGCCGGTGGGATCGTCAATATCATGCACCTAACCGCAGATGCGCCCGCGAGCGCGATGCCATTTGAATCCGTGTTTGACATTCAGCATTCCGAATGATAGAACACTCAGCTCTAATAATTTGACCTGAGGATAGCGATATGGCAGTGAAAAAAGGGAAAGCACCGAAAACGGGCATTGTCGGCAAGAGCGTCAAGGCGAAATCGGTAGCGACACGTGTCGCGAAACCGTCGGCGACGAAAAAAGCGCCCGCCTTGAAGAAGCCGGCTGGCGGAAAAGTGTCGTTGCCCAAGGTGGCGGCCACCTCGAGCCGGTTGGAGGCGAAGCGCGCGGCAAAGGGGAAGCCCAAGCCCGCCGCCAAGCCTGCCGTCGCCAAGCCGGCGAAGCCCGCCGCCAAGCCTGCCGTCGCCAAGCCGGCGAAGCCCGCCGCCAAGTCGACCGTCGCCAAGCCGGCGAAGTCAGCCCTCGTGCTGCCGCCGCCGGCGGTTCCGTCCGCGAATTCGAAGAAACGGGCCCGGAAGGATTCCAAGGTCACGGACTCGGCGGCTTCCGCGTCAACCGATATCCGGGAAACCCGGTCCACCATCAGCACTGGAAGTGGCGCGGAGGACGCGACGTCCTCTGTATTGCGTGATCATGCCGATATCGCCAAGGGGATCGCGGAACGTAAAGCCGCCGCCAAGGCGA
>CAZGBW010000324.1:0-3355 GCA_964523995.1 uncultured Victivallales bacterium
ATCCGGATCCCGAACGGCGCGGCCTGTTCGATCACGATCAGGTTCGCCATGCTGCCGATGGTGAATAGATTGCCGGCATAGGTGGTCGCCAGGGAGAGCACATACCAGACGGCAGGCTGGTCGGCGGGCAGGTGGGGACTGATCAGCACCGTGGCAGGCACATTGCTGACCAGGTTGCTGAGCAGCACCGACGTGATGCTCAGCAGGTAGGGATTCGTCAGCGGCAACCCCCGGACAGCAAGCCATTCCAGGGCCTGCCCGGGGAGTCCGGTGCTGTTGAACGCGCGGACAACGATGAAGAGCCCGCAGAACAGGGTGATCAGATGCCAGTCCACCAGGCCGAGCATGGCGCGGGTGTGCAGGCGGCGGCTCAGCAGCAGCGCCCCCGCCAGGGTCAGCACCGACAGCTCGCGCGGGAACCCGCCAAGCAGCAGGACGACGACGATGACGGCGGCGGCGATCCCTTTCGACGACTGCCAGCGGTTGAAGGACGGCCAGGCTGGCTCCTCGAACGGTCCGGAGGCGCTATCCGCCGCAAGCCTGCCGCGGAAGAGCAGCAGCAGGATGCCGTAGGTGACCGCCAGGCACAGCAGCGATGGAGGGGCGCACCAGTACAGGAATGACCGGAACGACAGGCTTCCAAGCTGGCCGATGAGCATGCTTTGCGGGTTGCCGATCATCGTGGATGCCGATCCGAGATTGGTGGCCATGGCGAGTCCCAGCAGGAACGGCAGCGGATTGAGACGGCGGCGGCGCAGGGCGACGGCCAGCACGGGGGTGAAGGCCAGGCAGATGATATCATTGGCCAGCACGGCGGCCAGCAGGCCGCTGACCAGCATCAGGATCAGCAGGAAGCGGGCGGGGCGGTCAATCCAGCGGGTCACCTTCAGGGCAAGCCATGTGTAGAAACCGCCAAGGCGCAACTGGGCGGAAATGATCATCAGGCCATACAGCAGCACCAGCGTGGGCACATGCACGGCATTCATGGCGTCCGCAGGGGTGATCGCCCCGTCAAGCACCATGGCCAGCGCGCCGAGAATGGCAATCCCCGTGCGGTCGAGGGTAAGCCGCGGGAAGCGGCCCATGGCAACACCGGCATACGTGAAGAGGAAGATGACAAGAGGCATGACAGGACCTTCCGGGGTTCGGGAGCAACGACGTCCGCCAGTGTTGTGAATACCGCCGCAAAACAAAAGAAAAAACGACCGCCGCCACGCGTCCCCGGAGCGGGGATCCCGGTCCGATATATTTTTGACAGAAGCGCGCGGACTTGTTGTATGATGGGGGCGACGGGTGGCAGAAACCCCGGGAGGTCCATCGCACCATGACACGGGTCCTGATTCTTTACCTCGTTCAAAACAGCGGCCACCATGCGGCGGCCCGCTACCTGGACCTGTCGCTGCGAAGGCTCGCGCCAGACGTGGAGACACGCTGCGTGGACCTGCTGGAGCACACCCATCCCCGGTGGGAGAAAGTGATCCGCCGCATGTACATGACCACCCTGCGCCGGACCCCGGAACTGTGGGAGGCGCTCTACGACAACATGTGGGTTGAGTACTTGACGCGCCGCCTGAGGGGAATGATCCAGCAGGGCAGGAGCGAATCGCTCCGACGGCTGATGAGCGAGTTCGCGCCGCAGGCGATTGTCTGCACCCAGGCTTATCCATTCGCCGTCATGGCCTCCTTTGCCGCCCGGAATGCTCTCGACCTGCCCCTGTTTGCCGTCACGACGGATTTCGTCCCGCACCGGTTCTGGTGTACCTCGAACGCGCACAGCGCCTTGTATGTCGTTCCAACGGAATCCGCGGCAGCGAGGCTGATGTGGTTGGGGATTCCCCGGCAGCGGATCCATGTGCTGGGAATCCCGGTGGCAGCGGAGCACGCGGCGGCCCACCCCCCTGCGGAGCCCGGCGCACAGGACGCGCGGCGCATCCTGATCATGGGCGGCGGATACGGCATGGGCATTCGCTACCAGACGATCCGGAGCGTGGATCGCTGCCCGGAGTCATTCACCATTGATGTGGTCTGCGGCACCAACAACCGTCTCCGGCGGCGCCTGGCGCGAAACCGCCACCGGTTCAAGCATCCCATCCGCGTCAGGGGATACGTCCACAACGCGGTGGCTCTGATGACACGCGCCGACCTCATGATCACCAAGGCCGGCGGACTGACCCTGTCCGAAGCCGCCTGCGTCGGCGTCCCGCTCATTCTGGTACACCCGCTTCCGGGACAGGAGAAAGGAAATGCCGAGGTCCTGGTGCATAGCGGAGCCGCACTGCATATCCCCTGGGAACACAAGGTCACCCGCTGTGTCTCGATGCTGCTGGACAGCCCGATGATGCTGGCGATGATGCGGGAGAAGGCTTTGGCGTTCGCCCGACCGGACGCCGCCGACCGGATTGCACAGCTCGTGATCAACTCCATTCCGAAAGGCGAATCCTCATGAATGCGCTGCCACTCTACCGGATGGCCAGCCTGCTCGCCCCCCTCCTGCCACGCCGGGCAGCCTACGGGATTGCACGACTGGCATCCGGCGTGGCCTACCGGCGGAACCACGCGGTCCGGGAAGCCCTGGCCGCGAATCTGCGGATTGTTCTCCATCATCGGGAAACCGCTGCAACGGAGGTCGAGATTGAACGGATCGCGCGGCGGACGTTTATCAACTTCGGGAAATACCTGGTTGATTTCTTCCAGATCGGGAACTGTTCCGACAAGACACTGGACAAGTGGATCCGGATCGAGCACGCCAGTTACCTGGAAGAATGCCGGGCGATGAGCAAGGGCATTATCGGGCTGACCGCCCACATCGGGAACTGGGAGCTGGGGACCCATGTGCTGGCCATGGGGGGCCATCCGGTCAACGCCATCGTGATGCAGCAGTCCTCGACGGGACTGGATGCCTTGTTCCAGTCACGGCGATTGCGCCGGGGGCTGCGGATCCTGCCCATGAGCGGTGCCGCCATCGCGGTACCGGCCTGCCTGGAACGGAACGAGCTCATCGTACTCCTGGCGGATATGGACTTCACACGCCGGACGCACCGGGCGATGCTCTTCGGGAAACCCGCGCGGCTGCCTCGGGGCCCGGCCGTCCTGGCCGCCCGCCACGGGGCACCCATCCTTCCGGGATTCGTGCTGCGCCAGGAGGACGATTCGTTCTGCTTTCGGTTCTATCCACCGATCCTGTCCGGGAACACCGCCTGCGTTGACACGATCCAGCAGCGGATTTGCGCGGTGCTGGAGAATGTGATCGCCAGCCATCCGGACCAGTGGTATGCCTTCAAACCGCTGTGGGAGTGACCAGGGCTTGCGCGCTTGGTGCCGCTTGGTGCCGGAACAAACGTTCTTGACGGTTCCG
>CAZGBW010000325.1:0-3305 GCA_964523995.1 uncultured Victivallales bacterium
AAAGACATATGGCAAGATGGCGGAGGCCCGCCGTTCGATCGAGGCCGGTTTGAACCATCTTCAACGCGAGCCGGCGGTCACCAAGGATGGCCGGGCCATCACGCTCTCGGCGAATGCCGAGGGACTTGATGATGTGGAGGCGGTCCTGCATCACGGGGCGCGCGGAATCGGGTTGCTACGGTCCGAGTTTTTGCATCTGACCCGCGGACGGCTGCTGGGCGAGGACGAGCAGGCCGTCATTTACGAGAGCATTGCGGCCCGCCTGGCTCCTGATCCGGTGATCATCCGGACCCTGGATCTGGGCGGGGATAAATTCTTTGCCGAGGTTCATTCGCCGAAAGAGGTCAATCCGTTCCTGGGGTTGCGCTCCATCCGGCTTTCGCTTAAACATCCCGAGTCTTTCAAGCAGCAGATCCGTGCCATCCTGCGGGCCAGCGTGCATGGCAATGTGCGCATCATGTTCCCGATGATCAGCAGTGTCGGCGAGGTGCTGCAGGCGAAGATCCATCTGGAGGATGCCAAATATGAACTGGAGACGGCCGGTATCGCGTTTGACCGGGACATTGAGGCGGGCGTGATGATCGAGGTACCGGCGGCGGCCCTGGCGGCGGATGCGATTGCCAGGCATGTGGATTTCTTCAGTATCGGCACGAACGACCTGATTCAATACACGATTGCGGTAGACCGCGGGAACGAGAGGGTGGCCTATCTATACGAGCCCACGCACCCGTCGGTGCTGAAGCTGATCCGCATGACCGTGGAGGCCGCGCATGCGAACGGGATCTGGGTCGGGCTCTGCGGGGAGATGGGTGCGGATCCGCTGATGACGCCGCTTCTGCTGGGGCTGGGGCTTGACGAGATCAGCGTCACGCCTCGGGCGGTTTCCGTGGTCAAGGATGCGGTGCGTAGCCTGGATTCCCGGCAGGCGGTCGCGCTTGCCGAGGATGCACTCACCTGCGTGACGGCTGGCGAGGTCCTTGAGAAATGCCGCGAGATGATCAGGACCACGGCCCCGGAGATCCTGGCTCTGCTAGAATAATCAGGCTCGCTTTTATTCTCTGGTTCCTGTACAAGAGTGGATTGCGCGAAAATTAAAACCCATATCAGTCAAGTTGAAAGAGAAAGGATCAGCCATGGCGGGACGCAACTTTATATTTACATCGGAATCGGTGACGGAAGGGCATCCGGACAAGGTGGCGGACGGGATATCGGACGCGATTCTCGACGCGCATCTCAAGGGCGACCCGAAGTCGCGCGTGGCCTGCGAGACGCTGGTTTCGACCGGTCTTGTCGTGGTCGCGGGTGAAATCACGAGCAAGGCGACAGTCCCTTACGCGGACATTGTGCGCGACAAGATCCGGCGAATCGGGTACTCGGATCCGCTGGCCGGCTTTGATGCCGATACCTGCGCGGTCATGATTTCGCTGGACCGCCAGTCGCCGGACATCTCCCAGGGCGTCACCGTGGGGCAGGGTCTCTTCAAGGAGCAGGGCGCGGGTGACCAGGGGATGATGTTCGGATATGCGTGCGATGAGACGGCGGAGCTGATGCCGATGCCGATCATGTTCGCCCATGCGTTGACCCGTCGCCTGGCGGCGGTGCGTCGGGCGGGAACCCTGCCTTTCCTGCGGCCGGATGGCAAGTCGCAGGTGTCGGTGGAGTACGTCGACGGTCGTCCGGTCCGTGTGGATACGGTGGTGGTCTCGTCGCAGCACACTCCGGATGTGACGCACAAGACGCTTTGCGATGCGATCATCGAGGAGGTGATCGTGAAGACGATCCCCGCGGCGCTACTGAAGAGGACGCGCTACCTGGTGAATCCGACAGGCCGGTTTGTCGTGGGCGGGCCGCAGGGTGACTGCGGGTTGACGGGGCGCAAGATCATCGTGGACACGTATGGCGGAATGGGCCGTCATGGTGGCGGGGCGTTCTCGGGGAAGGATCCGTCGAAGGTGGACCGCAGTGCAGCCTACATGGCCCGTTATGTTGCCAAGAACATCGTGGCGGCCAAGCTGGCCCGTCGCTGCGAGGTGCAGTTGGCGTACGCGATCGGGTTTGCCGAACCCGTATCGGTGATGGTGGAGACTTTTGGAACCGGCAGCGTCGAGGATTCGAGGATTGAAGCGGCCGTGCGAAAGGTTTTCGGTCTCAAGCCGGCCGAGATCATCCGCGAGCTCAACCTGCTGCGCCCGGTTTACGAGGGGACTTCCGCCTATGGGCATTTCGGACGGTCACGCGGCCTGGACTCCTTCACATGGGAGAAGAAAGACAAGGTGGAGGCGCTGAAGGCGGCGATCTGACGATTTCGGATTGCAGTTGGTGATGCGGTGATTCTACACAAGGGACTATGATGTTGAAACGGAATAAAAAAGAGAAGATGGACGACGCGAATCGCGAGTCCGTGGTGGCGGATATGGCGCTTGCCGATTTCGGGCGGTGCGAGATCTCGCTGGCGGAAGAGGAGATGCCCGGCCTGATGTCGTTGCGCGCGGAATACCGCAAAGCGCAGCCGCTGAAGGGAATGCGCATCTCGGGGTCGTTGCACATGACCGTGCAGACCGCGGTGCTGATCGAGACCTTGCAGGCGCTGGGTGCGGACGTGCGGTGGGCAAGCTGCAACATCTACTCGACCCAGGATCATGCGGCGGCTGCCATCGCGGCGACCGGGACACCTGTCTTTGCCGTCAAGGGCGAGACGCTGGAATCGTACTGGGAGTTCACGGACCGGATTCTGGACTGGGGGGCCGGGCGGGGTCCGACCACCATTGTGGACGACGGAGGGGATGCAACGCTTTTCATTCACCTTGGATACAAGGCCGAGGAGAATGCGGCTGTGCTTGACCGCAAGCCGGGCAGCACGGAAGAGGCGATTCTCCTGAATCAGCTTAAGTTATCCCTGAAACGCGATCCGGGGCGCTTCCATCGTATCGTCCCGCAAATCATCGGCGTGTCCGAGGAAACGACGACCGGGGTGCATCGGCTTTGCCAGATGGCCATGCGCGGTGAGCTGCTCTTTCCCGCTTTTAATGTCAACGATGCGGTGACGAAATCGAAGTTCGACAACCTTTACGGTTGCCGGCACTCCTTGATTGACAGCATTTGCCGGGCCACGGATGTCATGGTCGCCGGCAAGGTGGCGGTCATTGCCGGCTATGGTGATGTGGGCAAGGGCTCCTGCCAGTCGCTCAAGGGGCAGGGTGCCCGCGTGATCGTGACCGAGGTTGATCCCATCTGTGCGCTGCAGGCGGCCATGGAAGGCTATCAGGTGATGACGATGGATGAGGCCTGCCAGATCGGCGATATCT
>CAZGBW010000326.1:0-3271 GCA_964523995.1 uncultured Victivallales bacterium
CGCTCGAAGGCAGGATTGCGGCTGTGGCCGATGTGTTTGATGCACTGACATCCCCGCGGTGTTACCGGGTTCCATCGTCCTATTCGCCTGACGAGGCTCTGAAAATGATGCTCGAAGGTCGCGGCAGCCATTTCGCCCCGGATGTCCTTGATGCATTTGTCGAGATCTGGCCGGAGATTCTCGGAATCATGCAGGAATATGCCCCCAGGGTAACAGCCGAACTTCAGACTTCCTGAGCTCGATGGGGTTTTGAGCGGTTTTCCGGAAAATGAGTTGGCACATTATGCGATCCCTCCGGCCTTGTGCCGGTGGGGAAGAAAGTTGAGGGGAGAATCGGGGACGTTCTAGGGAATATGTTGATTATTAAATGGTTGCAGATTAATTCGCACACCATCATGCGCCACCATGATCCAAATGCCAGAAAATGATCAAGGGTGGAGGCTTTTGCAAAACCCACCGTGCGGCTCGCGGGGACGCTCTCCATCACGGGATCGCGCGTTATTCCCGCATTTGGGGGGCGAGCGTCCTCGCGAGCCGGCTCTGCCAAGGGGTTTTGCAAGTGCCTCGGGTGATTAACGTTAAGCTTGGACAACGGGTTGCACCAACGCGCTCTGGAAAGCGTCCAGTTGACACAACTGGACGTACTAGTAGGGCCAGTTGTGCCAACTGGCCTCGATCACGGGGCGATATCAGCACGTCTTCTAAGGTCCGGCGGCTACGGCGTGTTAGCTTACGGGATAGTGCACTTGTGGTGATTGTGATCCGCATCGGCCACCGCCGGGAAGTTTACCGCTGACCGGCACCACCCTTCTTCTGAGCGGACGGTGTCAAGGGGATCATCATGCCGCTGCTGCCGAAGGAGTCGAAGCTGGAACTGGACCGGGATGGGTTTATCCGGACGCAGAGTCTGTTGGGAGGTGGGGAGACGGAGGCGGGTGAGGAGTGAGCGTGATCACGTTCTGAAAACGGCGGTAGGACTGGATGGTTTGGGGCGGAGAAATAGGGGAAGAGAGTCTGGCTTCTATAGCGGATTGGGACTCGGGCAAGCGTGCTTGTTACGATGTGACCCTTTTGGCCACCCACCCTGGCCCCTCCCAGGAGGGGAACTAAGCCCTCGTCCCGCACCCGCACAGAATTCCCCGCCCCTCGACCCTTTTCCCTTCAACCTTTAACCCCCGAAGGCCGTCCGATCCTGCATTCGGTTTGCCTATGGCGGGCGGCTGTGGTAGGGTGACAATGTTGTCTCCACGGAAAGGATGTTTCAGATGGCCCGCTATTTCAACACCACCGGTCCCTGCATGCCCCACATGCACTATATGCTGCCGCCGGCCGACCGGCTGATCGGTGCCAGCCTCGACCGCTATATTGACGACCAGCTCTACTGGGTGCTGCATGCCCCGCGCCAGACCGGCAAAACCACCTTCCTGCAAAGCTGGATGCGCGAGATCAATAGCGGCACCAGAGCCATCGCCTGCTATGTCAGCGTGGAATGCTGCCAGGGGGTGGCGGAAGCCGAACGAGCCATTCCCGCCATCCTTCACACGATTGCACACTGGGCTGCATACGCTGGCATCCCGATACCGCCAATCCCCGAAAGCCCGTGCGAAGCGGCCCTGAATGAACAGATGACCGCTTGGGCGGCCCTGTGCGACCCCAAGCCGCTGATTGTCCTCTTCGATGAAGTGGACGTCCTCGAGGGCCCAGCCATGATCTCGTTCCTGCGCCAGTTGCGCGGCGGGTTCGCCAGCCGCGGCGTCGGCACGTTCCCGACCTCGGTGGCGCTGGTCGGCATGCGCGACCTGCGCGATTACCTGGCCCACAGCAAGGACGGCGTGCCTGTCAACCCCGGCAGTCCGTTCAATATCAAGCACAGTTCGGTGAGCATCGGCAACTTCAGCCAGGCGGACATCGCCACGCTCACCGCCCAGCACACCGGCGAGACGGGACAGGTATTCGGTGGGGATTCGCTGGAGCGTATCTGGCATTACAGTTCCGGACAGCCCTGGTTGGTCAACGCTTTGTGCGAGAAGATCGTTTATGAGACCGCCCCCGCCGGCAAGGTTGCAACCGTCACCGCCGCCCATGTCGATCAGGCCAAGGAACTGCTGATCAGATCGCGCGCCACGCATATCGATTCCCTCGGCCAGCGCCTGCGCGAGGCACGCGTGCGCCGCGTGGTGCAGCCGATCCTGACCGGCGCATCCGACCCGCTGATGGCCGACGACGATGCCTTCCTGTTCTGCCAGGATCTGGGACTGGTCACCATCGGCGAGGACGGCTCACCCGGCATCGCCAACGCCATCTATCGAGAGGTGCTGGCCCGCGAGCTGAGTTACGGCATGCAGATGGCCATTCCCCCTCCCGAATTCCGCTGGAAGCGCGATGACGGCGGGATTGACATGGACGCCCTGATGGCCGAGTTCCAGAAATTCTGGCGACGGCATGCCGAGATGTGGGAGGAGAAGGCGGACTACACCGAGGCCTTCCCGCACCTGCTGCTGATGGCCTTCCTCCAGCGCATCGTCAATGGCGGCGGCAACATCGAGCGCGAATACGCCGCCGGACGCGGGCGGGTCGATATGATGACCGATTACGGCGGACGACGCAACATCATCGAGATCAAACTCGTGCATCCGTCCGACGGGCGCGACACCACCCTGGATGAGGGCCTGGTGCAAATCGCCCGCTACGACGACAAGATCGGTGCCGACACCCTGCACCTGGTGATCTTCGACCGCCGCCCCGAATACCGCGCCAAACCCTGGGAGGAACGTCTCTCCCGCGAGGCGCACACCACCGCCGCCGGAAAACCCGTCGCCGTCATCTGGTGCTGATGAAGGCGGACAGTGGTCAGACGGGCGGACGGACAGGAGTGTCTGCCCTACATGCGATTCCGGAACCTGAGTTCGCAAGGGACTGGCCTGTTATTACCTGTGCCCACACCCATGTTTCCCCTCCGAGGCCGCCCAGGGCAAACGCATCTAAATTCTTCGCATTTTGCTATGAACCAAGGGAGATTTGCGTGTATGAGTACGTGTACGAGTACGGATCAGAGGCGAAAATCGTACTCTTACACGTACTCGTACACTCAAATCTCTCAAAATTAGATGCGTTTGCCCTCCGAGGCCGCCCCTTCTCCCTTGCCAACAATCCGTTTGGTGTTATAGGGTACTGGCATGAAACCACTGACTACCAGCGTTTATACATTCTGCGACTTGATTCACGGCGGCTATCATTACGTGGACAAGACGGCTGGCATCTATGAACTGAT
>CAZGBW010000327.1:0-3258 GCA_964523995.1 uncultured Victivallales bacterium
TCATGGCCTGGGAATATTCGGAGAAGACCAAACAACTGTTCATGGATGCGGTTCACGGCAAGCCGGGAACGCATCTGGGCGAAATCGAGAACGCGGACGGCATCGGCGAGCATGGTTCGCTCTCGTGCGGGGACGCGATGCGGTTCACATTCCGCGTGGATCGCCATCCGACGGATCCCCGCCTGGACCGGATTGTCGAGGCGCGCTACCTGACGTTCGGCTGCACCTCGGCCATCGCGGCCTCGGAAGCGCTCTGCATGATCATCGAGGCGGAAACCCGCTCGCCGATCGAGGCGCTGAAGATCTCCAACGCGGATATCGTCACCTTCCTCGGCGGACTGCCCGAGCAGAAGGTGCATTGCTCGGTGATGGGGGCGGAGGCCCTGGAAGCGGCGGTCTTCAACTGGGCCCAGAAACGCGGCGTGGACCTGAAACTGCTCGGCGTGGATGTGCATGCCGATGAGGTCGAGGAAGGCCGGATGGTCTGCAAATGCTTTTCCCTGACGGAGCCGTACATCCGCCGCAAGGTGAAGGAGCTTGGACTGAAGACGATTCCGGAGATCACGAATTCCATCAAGGCAGGCGGCGCCTGCATGGCCTGCCATCACAAGCCCGGCGGTCTGCAGGATATCCTGGATGACGTCTGGGGGCGGGCGGCGACAAGACTCAAGACCGATGCAGGGCTGGACGGCTCCGAGACCGCCGCGACCAAGACGATTCCCTCGCCCTACCAGCTCGGCAAGCAGGTTGACCTGGTGATGAACGAGCAGATCCGCCCCATGCTGAAAAATGATGGCGGTGACGCGGAAATCGTGGACATCAAGGAGATGACGGTGTTTGTGCGCCTGGCCGGAGCCTGCGCGGGCTGCGCCGGCGCGATGACCACGCTGAAACTGCTGGTGGAGAAGACGCTCAAGGAACAGGTGGACGAGCGGGTGCGCGTCGTGGCCGTCGGCGGGAAAGGATGATGGGATCGCGATGAATGTCTTGGGGAATCGTCTTCATCAACTCCGGAGCCACACCGTCTGGGTGGTAATCGGGGCCATGATCCTCGGCCCGCTGTGGGGCTTCCTGGCCATGGGGCTCTGCCGCCTGCTTCACGGCGGACCGGTCGCCGACACGCTGTCGTTCTACCTCATGGTCGCCGGATGGATGGTCATGCCGATCGGCATCCTGATGCTGCTGTACCGGCTCGCCGTCCGGACGATCATCAGCCAGCGCAAGGACAACAGCGACTCGCTGGACACTAGACGTTGAAGAGGAAGTGGCAGATGTCGCCATCCTCGATGATGTAATCCCTGCCCTTGGTCAGCATCCGGCCCCGCTCTTTCGCGGCCGACTCCGAACCGGCCTCCACGAAATCGGTATACTTGATGACCTCCACCCGGATGAATCCGCGTTCGATGTCGCTGTGGATCTTTCCCCCCGCGACCGGAGCGGGCGATCCTTTCCGGATCGTCCACGCGCGGCATTCGTCCTTGCCGGTGGTGTAGAACGACATCAACCCCAGCGCGTCATAGGCCGCCGCATTCACACGATCCAGTCCGGGTTCGCCAAGGCCCATCGCCTCCATGAACTCACGACGCTCGGCCTCATCCGCCATGGCGGCGATCTCCTGCTCGATCAGGCACGACAGCGCAAGCGCACCGCCTAAGCCCGGCGCACCCGCCGCGGATTCCGATACATTCACGATCACCATCAGGGGGATCAGCGTCAACAAGCCCAGACTGCGGATCGACGCCACCGCGTGCGGGGGCAGGGGCAGCCCGGTCAGCGGGGTTCCCGCCTCGAGGGCCTTCATGCAAGCCTGCAGTGTCTCCTGTTCGGCCTTGTGATCGGTATTCAGACCCGACCGGGCATCCTTGGCCATCCGGTCAAGGCGCTTCTCCACCAGTTCCATGTCCGCGAACAGGAGTTCCGTCCGGAGGTTCTCCTCGTCGCGGGCGGCATCCACCGAGCCCGCCGGATGATACACCGCCCCGGATTCAAACGCGCGGACGACCAGGCAAAGCAGATCGCAACGGCGCGCGGCATCCAGCCACTCCCGCGATCCGGCACCCGTGACCGCATCCGGGCACAGGACAAAGTTGTTCTCCGCATAGACCTTGCGCTTCGGACGGCAGATCTCCGACAGCCGGTCGATCCGCGCATCCCGGATGGCGGCAATCCCCTCCACCGTCTCGCCGGGCTTGCGGATCTCCGGCACCGAACGGCCCGTCAGCAGGGTAAACAAGGTCTTGCGGCCTGCCTGCGGCAGCCCGATCAATGCAATTTTCATATCACGCCCCTCATGATTGTCCAATTCGTCATCGTCATCGTAATCCCATCTGGACATTATTAAGGCAGTCGGCATAAAATGTAAACGGTATTGATGAATAACCGCCCGGAGTCCGCCACTATGCCCATTTACGAATTCATGGCCCGAACCGCCCAGCGTTGCTGCCCGACCTGCAAGGACGGGTTCGAATGCCTGCTCAAGCTGTCCGATCCGCCGCCGACGCAATGCCCGGACTGCGGAGCCCCTGTCATCAAATGCATATCCGCCCCCAATGTCGGTGCCTCGGCCAGCGGCTACGACGACCGCGCGAAAGCCTCCGGCTTCCACAAACTGAAGAAGACCGGGAAAGGCGAATACGAGAAGCTCTACTGACTCCCGGCACGGGGTGGATGAGAATAACCTTGAACGACACCGCCGCACCTGCTTTCATATCGGCGGCGCGATTGCATGACGTGACGGGGATGCGGAATCCGTTCTGTTGATGGAAGGGGCCGCCATGAAAATAAAGAGAGGCGCGATGCTGGCGGCGGGCTTGACGCTCCTTGCTCTCGTCATGGCCGGTTCCCTGTACCGCGGTCGCGCTCCTGCCGTCCGCATCCCGGTCCGTTTCGGGGTGCAGAATAATGCGGTTTGCGCACTGGCGTTCATTGCCGACCGCATGGGCTATTTCCGCAATCAGGGCCTTGATGTCGACATCGTTGCCTATCCAAGCGGCAAGCTGGCCATGCAGGCCATGTTCGACGGGGAGGTCGCCGGCGCCGCCTGTGCGGATCTGCCGATCGCCGCGCACAGTTTCGACCGCGATGACTTCACCGTATTTGGAACCATCGCCTGGACAGACCGCGGGGCCTGGATCATCGGCAGAAGGGACCGGGGCATCGCGCAGGCCGAAGACCTGCGCGGGAAACGCATCGCCACGCAGCGCGATTCCGCCGTCCATTTCTTCCTGAGCGCCTATCTGGCCCGTCATGGAATCCGCG
>CAZGBW010000328.1:0-3254 GCA_964523995.1 uncultured Victivallales bacterium
GGGCTTGCGCGCTTGGTGCCGCTTGGTGCCGGAACAAACGTTCTTGACGGTTCCGATCCGCTCTGGCACCCTGCTATGCGTGCGAAAGCGCTTTCCAACCGGGCCCGGCGGGCGGGTGCCCGCACCCCGCGGAAAAGCGCTTTTCAATCCATCTGTTGGATGTCCGCTCGCTTGGGAGCAGATCCCGCCACCGGGGGATACCCGAGTCGTCACGGCAATTCCAAACGAAAGGTTCCTGCTATGCAATACCAGCGAATAGGCCTGAGGTTCCTGATTCCCGTGCTTCTGATCCTGGGCGGCACACCGGCACGCGTCGCAACGGCAGACACCGCGGTGGATGATTATAATTTTGCCGCCTGGCTTTACAACAACGGCAAGTACGACGTGGCGGTCGGGTCCTACGAGACGTTCCTGAAGAACCATCCGGCCCACGAGAAGGTGCCGGATGCGCGCTTCGGGCTGGCACAGTCCCTTTTTCATCTCAACCGTTTCGACGAGGCCATGGCGGCGTACGAGGCCTTGCGCCGGGACAATCCTGGGTTTGACCAGATGGCGGAGGTGCTGTTCCAGCTGGGGCAATCCTGCGTGGCAAAGAAGGATTTCGCCAGGGCAGGGGCTCTTTTCATGGAGGTTCGCACCGCGCACGCCGGACACTACCTTGCCGACTGGGCGCTGGCGCGGCAGGGGGCCTGCCTGCTGAGCCTGGATCGCTACGCCGAGGCCGAGGAGCCGCTCGCGGAGTTCGTGTCGCGGTATGCGCCCGACAGCCGCCCGCCCGCGAAGTCCGATGCCGTGCGCCAGGCGTTCAAGAAGATGGGTGATGGAGGTCCCGGCGCGCAGGAGGCCTTCCTGGGGCTGATCGAGCGCAGCGTCTTCTATCTCGGGATTGCCCGGTTCAACGCCTCCAAGTTCAGCGAGGCCCAGGCCCTGTTCGAGCGCTTCCTGGCGCTATATGCCAACTCCGAGCTGGCGACCGAAGCCCGCTTCCGGCTGGCGCAGTGCCTTTATCGCACCGACCGTTTCGAGGAGGCGGTTGCCGCCTTTGCCCCGGTCGCGGGCGGGGATAGCCCCTTTGCCGCCATGGCGGCCTACGAGCGCGGTCTGGCCCTGTACAAGACGCGCAAGCTCAAGGACGCCTCGGAAGCCCTTGCCGAGATGGCCACGCGCTTTCCCACCGACGAGAACGCCGCCCGGGCGGCGCTGCACGCGGGCACATTCCTCTACGAGGGGGGAGACTATGCAGGCGCGGCGGCGCGGCTGCGCGAGCGCACCGCGCACGGACTGCCCTTTGCGGACGAAGCCGCTTACTGGCTGGGCATGAGCCTGTTCAAGGGCGGCCAGGCCGCCGAGGCCGGGACCGTGTTTGAGCAGGCCCTGAAGGACCATGCCAAATCGTCATTGGCAGGCGACATGCTGCTGGGCCTGGCCGATACGCGGCTGGCGCAGGAGAATATGGCTGGCGCGGCCGAGGCCTTCTCGGATTACGCGGACCGGTACGGAAAGACCGAGGCCGCCCCCCAGGCTCTCTATTCCGCCTGCGTCGCCTTGCACCGCGCGGAGATGTACGCCGAGTCCGATACACGCTGCACCGCCTTCCTGAAACAGTTCAAGGATCATGCGCAAGCGCCCGCGGTGCTGTTCCTGAGCGGCGAGAACCGTTTCCTGCGCAAGGAGTATGACGGCGCCGCCACCCGTTTCCGCGAGTACCTGGAGAGCAAGCAGGATGCCCCGGACCAGCGGGCGCGGGCGCATTTCCGGCTGGCGTGGTGTCATCGTCACGCGCGCCGCTACGCCGAGGCGCTGGCGGAACTCGACCATGCGGAACTCAAGGCGGCGGACAAGGCGGTTGCCAGCGAGGCGCTCTATGTGCAGGGGGCCTGCCTGTTCGACCTGGAGCGCTACGCCGAGGCCGGGAAGGTGCTGGCCGCCTACCTGAAAGCCGACGAACACGGGCGTTTCGCGGATGATGCCGTCCTCAAGATGTCGGTGGCCCAGGCACGCACGGGCGACATGGCGCGCGCGGTGGCAGGCTTTGAGCGCTTCCTCACGCTTTACCCGCAGAGCGAGCTTGCCGCGCAGACACGCTACCAGTTGGCGGAAGGTCTTTTCGAATTGAAGCGCTATGACAAGGCCGCCCGCGCCTATACGCAGGTCCTGGAGCAGGCGGACGCCACCGCTCTCCACCCGTTCGCGCTGCTGGGCCTGGGAATGTGCGCGTACGAGCAGGGTGCATGGAAAGAGGCGGCGACGCATTTCGGCGACCTTGCCGGGAAATACGCCAAATCCGATCTCTGTCCGCAGGCGCTTTTCCGCCAGGGGCAGTCCCTCCTGAAGGACAACCGCGGGGAAGAGGCCGAGGCGGCCTTCCTGGCGCTGGTGAACGGTCATGCGAAACACGAGCTGGTGCGCCCGGCCTGGGTGGCGATCGGCACGAGCCGCCAGAACCGCGGGGCCTGGGAGGCGGCCGCCGAGGCCTTCAGTCAGGCCGCGCAGGCCGGCGGCGGCAAGGCGGAGGACCAGCCACGGGTGCTGTACGAGCTGGCATGGTCATACCGCGAGGCCGGCCGCGAGGCGGAGTCCCTGCAGGCCTTCCGCGATCTCGCCAAGGCGTTCCCGCGCGATCCGCTGACGGCGGATGCCAGCTTCCACCTTGCGGAGGCCAAATACAAGGAGGCGGACGGCAAGGGCGGCGAGAGCAACCGGCCCGTCCTGCTGGAGGCCGCGGATCTTTACCGGACGGTGCTCGACCTGACGCGCGATGCCCGGCTGGCGGACAAGGCCTGGTATCGCCTGGGCTGGTGCCGCTGGTCGTGCGGGGACTACGCCGCGGCGGCCGAGGCGTTCGATGCGCTGGTCAAGGAATACGGGCAAAGCGAGCTGGCCCCTGACGCGCTCTTCCAGGCCGGCCAGGCGATGGCGCAGGTGGGCAGGATGACCGAGGCGAGCCAGCGGTACGAGCAGCTGATCGGCAACCGCGCCTATGCCGGATTCCAGTACCTGCCGGAAGTCCATGTCGCGCTGGGCGAGGCGCTGATCGCGGAAGGCAGGCTGGAAGAGTCGCTCAAACCGCTGGGCAAGGCGATCGAGACCGGCGGCGACGCCATGTCCGCCACTCGGGCCTATTTCCTGACCGGCAGGACACTCTACCAGATGAGCCGGTACCCGGAGGCAACCGAGAAATTCAGCGCGGTGACGACAAGGACCCGCGGGGCGCTGGCGGCGGAAGCGCAGTTCTACCTCGGCCAGATCGAGCA
>CAZGBW010000329.1:0-3232 GCA_964523995.1 uncultured Victivallales bacterium
ATTGCGAACGCGACGCTCTACCAACTGAGCTATACCCCCTCCACAAACGAATCGGCCGCGAGAGTAGCACGATGCCTCTGCCCGTTTCAAGCATAATCCAACCGCATAATCCACCATGCGGAGCGTCCGAACGTCCGGGGGTGGAGGGACGTGGGGGGCCATGGGCGGACGGTGGTTATCGGTGTTGAACCAGTACCCGATTTCGTGTATTGCTCTGGAAAACGGTAATGGAGGAGGGTGGAATGCAGGCGAAGCAGCTGTTGGTGGCGACCCGGAACCCGAAAAAGCTCATGGAGATCCAGGAGATCCTGGGGGCGTCGGGGATAACGATTCTCCGTGTGGCGGATGTCGCCGGCGACCTGCCGGAGGTGGACGAGGACGGCGACACCTTTGAGGCCAACGCGATCAAGAAGGCCGTCACGCTCGCCCGGGCGTCGGGGCTGCTGACGCTGGCGGACGATTCCGGACTGGAGGTGGATGCCCTGGGCGGTGCTCCGGGGGTCTACTCCGCGCGCTATGCCGGGGAGCCCTCCAGTGACACGGCGAACAACCGCAAGCTGCTGGGTGCACTGGAGGGGGCGTCGGACCGCCGTGCCCGGTTCCGCTGCGTGATCGCGCTGGCGGTTCCGGATGGCCGCTCGGCAACCGTGGATGGCCGGTGCGAGGGCCGGATCGCCGATACGCCGCGCGGGGAGGGCGGGTTCGGCTATGATCCGCTCTTTGTTCCCGATGGCCATACCCGGACCTTCGCGGAACTCGGCAGTGATGTGAAGCACCGCATCTCGCATCGCGGGGCGGCGTTGCGGGCGGCGGCAACCGCCTGGCGCCAGCCGGACGGCTCGCTCGGCCTGCCAGCGGAACCCGCGGGAGAGCGGGGTCCGTCATGATGGAGGAATTAACCTGGATGCAGTGGGCCGTGATGGTCCTGAGCGCCCTGCTGATCGGGCTGACAAAGACCGGCGTGCCGGGAATCGGCATCCTGGCCATTCCCCTGCTGGCCGCCGTCCTGCCGGCGAAGCAGTCAACGGGATTCGTGCTGCCGATGCTGATCATGGCGGATGTGATCGCGGTGGCCTATTACCGGCGCCAGGCGGTCTGGCCGCATCTGATCCGCCTGATCCCGTGGGCGGTGGCGGGCATAGTCCTCGGCTGGCTGGTCATGAGCCGGATCAGCGACCGGCAGTTGCAGCCGTCCATCGGGATCATTATCCTGACGCTGATGGGGCTGACCGTCTGGAGGCGGTCCCGGACCAAGGGCGGTGACGATGTCCCTTCGCAGTGGTGGTTCGCGGCCGGGCTGGGGCTGCTGGCGGGAATCACGACCATGCTGGCCAATGCCGCCGGCCCCATCATGGTGATCTACCTGGTGGCCATGCGCCTGCCCAAGGTGGAATTCATCAGTACGGGAGCCTGGTATTTCCTGCTGTTGAACTGCTTCAAGGTTCCGTTCAGCGCCCAGCAGGCCCTGATCACACCCGAGTCGCTCACGATCAACCTGGTCCTGCTGCCGGCGATCGTGCTGGGGGCGCTGGCGGGAATCCTCGTGCTGCACCGGATCCCGCAGCGCTGGTTCCTCCTGACCGTCGAGACGCTGGCCGCCCTGGCAGCGGTCAAGTTGCTGCTGAGCTGAACCCCTGGATGCCGGTCATGATCATCTGGGCGGCAAGGGCCGCAAGGATCAGCCCGGTGATTTTCGTGAGGATGGAGATGCCCCGGTTGCCAAGGGTTCTCTGGATCAGGGAGCCGCAGAGGAGGACCGCGCCAAGCGATACCACCGCGAGCAGCAGGGCGAGACTGCCCAGCGCCTTGAGTGCGAATCCGTGGAGTTCGGCACCCATCACCAGCAGGGTGCCGGTGGTTGCCGGTCCCACCACGATCGGGATCGCGAGCGGGACAACCGCGATATCCTCCGTCTTGCCGGGGGGTGCCTCGCGTCCCTGCACCAGGTTCACGGCCGACAGGAAGAGCAGCGCCCCGGCACCGATCCGGAAGGAATCCAGGGTAATGCCGAAGAGCGCGAACAGGCGGTTGCCGACGACCAGGAGGATCAGGCAGACCACCGCCACGGCACCGGCCACGGAGAGCGCCAGGCGCCGCCGCCTGCCTTCCGTGTAATCCTCGGTCATGCTCAGGAACATGGAGAGCGCGAAGAACGGGGTGAACAGGAAGAAGAACTTGATCCACACATTCAAGAAGAGCATCAGCGGCGTATCCATCGTTTCATCTCCTGTTTTCCGCAAGAACGAGTATCACACATTGATTTCCAATGCAAACCGCGGTTGCGCGCCCGCCGGGGGATTTTCAATCCGTCGGCGGGCGCGAGAGGAAGGGTGCCTGGGCGTAGCCGAGGGCATCGCGCAGCAGTTTGACATATTCACCGGCGACGATCCATGGAGCGCGGTCTTCCCAGGATACCGGGCCCGGCACGGCGGCGATGACAAGGCCGGGCGGGGTCCGGGCGTCGAGGCGGCGCAGGGCGCGGCGGGTGTGGAACCGGCAGGTGACGATGGCGATCCGCCGGAGTTCCGGCGCGAGGCGCAGTGCCTCCGCCAAGGCCTGCATCTCGCCGTCGGTATTGCTGAAGGTGCCGGGAACCAGCCGGACCTGGGGGGCGTTGGTCCCCTGGCCGTCGCGGTGCGCGATCCACTCCTGAAGGGCGGTCACGCCCCATTCGGCACGGGTGAGATTACGCTGGTGCGGGCTGGACCAGAGGCTCTGCTGGCTGTCGTTGCCGACCAGGATCAGCGGCGGGGGGTGCGGGGAATGCTCCATCCACCGGGTCAGTGCGCGGAGGCGGCGCTGCTGGGCCCGTGCGCCGCAGACCAGGTAGACGGCATCCCAGGACTGTGCGGGGTCGGCGGCACGGCGTTTGGCGTGCAGGGCGTCCGCCGCCGGCCCGCTGAGCAGGGCCAGCGCCGCCAGTGCGGAGGCCACCGTGATCCAGGGGCGCGGGACGAATCGTGACCGGTTCCGTCGGCGGGCCGGCTTCACGAGGAACTCCGCGGGGTTCGGGTCCAGGCCCCGGAGAGATTTCCCCTGCAGAATCGCAGGAAGCCTGCCAGCAGGGCCGCCTGCATGGTGACGAAGTGATCGGCGCCGCGGCAAAGCCGCAGTAGCGTCCCGGCGGTGGCGGCCCGTCGGCGCGACAGGCGTCCGGCAACGGCGGCGGCGAGCAGTAGTGCGCTGCCGAGGCCGATGGCGGCTGCCATCACGACAACCGGCAGCGGGGGTG
>CAZGBW010000330.1:0-3225 GCA_964523995.1 uncultured Victivallales bacterium
TATATTGTTGGTTTCGTGTACACAGCGCGACGGACTTACAACGCTGCGGACTGGGTTGAACCCGTCCCGTGTGCTCCCCGCCGTCAGATAATGGTGGTGTAAATTAGAGTTGATTCTATTTTGTGCATGTATATATTCATGTAGACCTGAATATATACACACCAAGGATACAAATTCTATCAAGTGTATATGGGTAAGCGGGATTACGAAGTCGCAGAACACCGCGCCCGCATCCTGCCTTTGGCCACATTCGCACAGGTATTGGCCGTTTGAGGGGGAGAAAAGCAGAAAATGGGAAAGCAGAAAGCAGACTGAAGACCGCAGACTGAAGACTGAAGACCACCGCAAGACGGCATTCCAGAGTTCAGGCACAGTCAGCTTCGCTGCGCGAGAACCGCATCCCTGAACGACTTGCTCAGGCGCGAATCCACCAGCAAACGACGACGATACTCATCCGCAAGATCGGCGGCTTTGGCAAATGCACCCTCCTCTTCCGGCGGAGCCAGCAGCACGCCGGGCAATCGGTCCGGCAGCGAGCCATCGGCCCGCGGATGCAAGGCCATGGGCGACATGTCGTAAACCGGGGCAAGGATGCAGGGCCACTCTGGCACCAGATGCAGGCTGATATTGCCATAGTGCATATCCGTGTTGCCAATACAGTGGCCGAACCACCAAAGCAACCGGAGATGGTCGGCAGCGCCGTCGCCTAGGAATCCATCGCGTTGTAGTCGTCGGGCGGCCTGCCACCAGGGACTGGTAAGATCACCATAATAGGCTGAATCCAATGCCAGCAGGGATACCAGATGACGCCGACCGCCAACGGGTGTCCGATCAAACCGCACCGATTCGAGGTAGCACCGATCCTGGTGATAGAGGATTTCTGTTTGCGCGGTGGAAATCCCCGCCGTCAGCAGGGTCTCATTCGCCAGGCATTCCGCCACCAGCAAATCCGCGCGCCGCTGTTGCCCCGGATCGTGCATATCACCGCTGAATTTGACGATCACAGGGCAGGCCTGCCCGGATGCATCTTCCGTACAAGCGACAAACTTCGGTTGCTCACCTGCGGCCGATGATCCCGGCCATTGGCCTTCCAGCACTGCGGCTGCCAGATGTGCATACGCAGCGGTACGTGTCGACCGGGGAATAACAGCATGACGGGACGGAGTTCGGGCAATTGCCAGCATCGCCTCGCCGACGACAAAAGCCCCCGGCAGATCGTCACCTTTGCGAAGCAAGGAAGCTAGAATATGCTCAGGTGCCCAGAGTCTGGGATCATCCGGCGTGCGGTATTCTGCGGAAAATTGACGGGCAAACAGCCTTCCCAGAAATCCCTGTGGACGCAAGTCGTCCAGAAACCATGGCCACCCCGGAAAGACTCCATCCGCGAAAAGAGCCCCTCGCAGCGTATTCCATGGCGAAGGCTGATCGACATGCCAACGTCCACCCTGCAAGGCATGCAGTTCGCCGATCTGGCTGGCCGCCCCCTGCTCATCAATCTGATACAGAGGCCAGTGGCTGCCCAGTCCTTCAAACCGTTGATGCAGGGCATAACGGCTGCTGCGTCCACGACCAATGCGATGCAACCGACCCGGCGGAATGGCCGCCAAGAGACGCGAAACCGTGGGCTGGCTGATCGATAACGCAGCAGCAAGCTCTTCAGCCGTGCAAATACCCCGGCGGGAGAATTCACGCTCCATCGCAATCATGGATGCATTCATGAATAGAAGAATACTATTCTAAACATTTATAATCAAGGTGTTTATATTCCAAATAGAAAGGAATGTGAATAGATTGTGAATTATGAATTACGATTCTCGGGGCGGGTGGGTAGGATGCCCCCATGAATACGAAATGGATGGATCGGACTCTCGGACGGGTGATCGCCATCGCGGCACTGGCGGTGTATATGCTGACGTCAACCGAGGACGCGTTCCCCGGCGTTTCGGAGGTACTGGCGGCTCCCCAGTCCGGATTGAATCCGCAGCTTCCGTCGATGTCCCCGCTTCCCCCCGTCGAATCCTGGGGTGCCTGTCCGATCGTGGATGAGCCCCTGGGCCCAACCTATTCCATCGGGTTCACACCCTGGCATCTGAGCCATGATCCCGGATCCATCCGCCAATTCCAGGCGTTTGTCCAATCGCAGAAAATAGATGTTGGTCCTCCCGTGCCTTGTGCCGTGGAATCGAAAGTTCAAATCCTGCTGGATCCCGAACGGGTCGCCGATGCAGACCTTCCTAACTGGGGCTGGAAAAAGGACGGCATTTTCCTGAGCGGCTCGAATGCTGATGATGGCCCGGCCTTCTCCATCCCCCTGCAAATACCGCGCTCGGGACTCTACCGGCTTGGAATCCGTTACGAGGGATGGACCCACCTCACCGGCGGCACCCGTCTTTGCATCTACGTCAAGGGGCGGGAGGCGGATGGCCCGGTCGTCAATGAGGAGTTCTATCACCAGCCCGCGCCGACCAACGGCATGAACTGGCACTCCATCATGGCCGACCTGCAGGCGGGTGCTTATACGATGCGGTTCAGTCATGTCATCCGTCAATGGCAGGCACCTCCCTCTGTCGGCTATGCCCAGCGTAAAATCGACTACCTTAAAAGACAAACTCACGCGATCCCATTCTGCAGCAGACCATAGGAGCAATTCATCAACACGAAATCCCCCCGAAAATCCGGAAGCGCCTCCAGCTTCTCGATGCCTATTGCGAAATCTGGATGCCCTACAGTCGCCAGTTCATCTATCACCCCAGTGAGGCGGCCGCCAAGACGGCGCTGATCTCCGCCAAGCCCTGGATGGAATACACGACGCCCTGTTACGGCGACAAGGATCCCGCAATGCCCGCGCAGCTCTATGGGCAGATCCGCAAGATACCGGCCAATCCAGGCACTTGCCTGGGCACCTGGTTTTTTGCGCTCTATTATCCCTTCCGCGACCCCTGGGGCACGGGGAATGAATATTGCGGGACGTATCCGTGTTTGTGCTTCCCTCCCGGTCAGGCCCCGTCCCCGCGAACGGGAGCTCTCCGCCGATGAGGGGAATCCTATCGGCGTCGCGAACCGGCTGCTGAAACAGCACGACATGATGGTCAAGGAGGCGGCCTGCCGCGTCGGGTTCGCCGATCCGCTGCATTTCTGCCGGCTGTACAAGCAGCCGTTCGGGTTTGCCCCATCGGAAACCCGATAGCGGATAGTCCGCGATACTGCACATGCACGACAGGGACT
>CAZGBW010000331.1:0-3222 GCA_964523995.1 uncultured Victivallales bacterium
CGCGATTGATGGCCGGTATTTGTGGTTGCCGATGCGGTTCGAGGATAACAAGCCATCGATCACCTGGCGGAGCGAATGGGATCTTAGCGTCTTCGATGACGGAGACGAATAGGAACGTACTACACGGCGCACATCTTCACAACCGTGGGGACCAACTGGCTGAACGTCACCGTTGGCGGCACCGTTGAGTACCTCATCATCGGCGGCGGTGGCGGCGGCGGTGGCGCGGGCGTGTACCGCTGTTCGGTGCAGGCCGAGCCGTCCGGCAGCAACTCGCCGCACCAGCAATATAACGGCAAATCTGCTGGCGGTCTATACAAAATAGCGACATACAAAATAGCGACAAAATAGCGACTGAACATGAACATGAACATCCGATCATACGACCTCGATTTCAATTGGGCCACGGACGGCCAGAACCGGGCGGTCAACGCCTTTGCCGCTCCGGGCGCCTGGGCGGACGCGGACCCCGCTCGTCACGTCGCCTGGTACAAGCAACTGGGCGTCAACGTCATCCAGACCTTCTGCGTATCCTGCAACGGCTATGCCTGGTACAAGAACGGCGTGGTCCCGGAACAGCCCGGACTGAAGCACGATTTCCTGCGCGACATGGTCCGGCTCGGACATCGGGAGAATATCCTGGTGCTGGGCTATTTCTGCGCCGGGTCGAACACGAAATGGGGACTGGATCATCCGGATCTCAGTTATGGGACTCCGACGGCTCCGCACATCCCCTACACGGACGAGTATCGCGCCTATCTGGAAGCCGCCATCGCCGATGCCGTGGGGACGACCGGGATTGACGGATTCATGGTGGATTGGCTGCGGATGCCGCTGACGCGCGCCAGCCATGGCGGGCGGTGGCTCGAGTGCGAAAAGCGACTCTATGCCCAGTTGATGCAGGAACCGTTTCCGGGCGAAGACCGGCTGGATGCGGCGCAGGCGGTGGAATTCGGCCGCCGGGCCGTGGATCGGTGCTGGGAAACCATCCGGCGGGCCGCCAAGCGGGCCAATCCGGACTGCATCGTCTGGCTGACCTGCTGCGACGTGAACGATCCGCACATCGCCCATTCCCGGGCCTTGCGGGAAACCGACTGGCTGCTGAACGAGGCCGGCGATCTCAAGGGAACCGGGGATGCGACGCGCATGATCGGGCCGCACACGCGCCTGATCACCTGCCTCGCCGAATGGAACGGGCAGGATCCGGCCGAGATCGTGCCGACGGCCGTCAACGCGAACGTGGGCCTCTACGGCTTTGCCGCTCCGGGGCCGGACTCGCTACGGCCGTTGGAGCCGATTCTGGCGCGTTCCGTGGACAGCCTCCGGGGCGACGACCGGAACCTCGCGGTCCTGGCGCGGGTTTATCACGGCGTCTCCAAGGAGGCGCTCTGGTCGCCCGAGGGGCGGTTTGTCGAACCGGCTCAGGCCGATCCGGCGTTGAAGCGCGAGGTTCTGCGCCTGGCGCTGAACGAGCCGCCGCCGCATCGGCAGCCTTATCCCTTCTGGTTCTGGAACGGCCGGATGGAGGGGGACGAAATCCGCCGGCAGTTGGTGCTCATGCGCGAAGCCGGGATTACGGAGTTCATCCTGCACGGGCGCACCGGCCTGCAAACGCCCTTCCTGTCCGAGGACTGGTTCGCGGCGGTCGGCGTGGCGGTGGAGGATGCCGCGGCCCACGGCATGCGCGTTTGGATCTACGACGAGTACAACTGGCCCAGTGGTACCGCCAATGGGGCGATCACCGCCGATCCCCGTAATCGCGAGCATTTCCTGACGGCTTCCGGCGAACTCAAGCCCGTGGACGGATCCTATCTGCCCGCCGACCGCTGTGTGGATTACCTGAACCCGGATTGCACTCGCGCATTCATCGCACGCTGTTACCAGCCCTACTTCGAGCGCTTCGGGCGGCATTTTGGTAGAACAATTGCCGGTTTCTTCAATGACGAGGTGCGCTTTGCCACGCCTTACACCTGGAGCCCGGCGCTGAACGAGCCACCGCCTGCTCCGGCCGATTACTATGGCCGCCTCGGGGAATTGATTGTCCAGAATCACTTCCAACTGCTTCGGGACTGGTGTCAGGCGCACGGCGTGAAACTGAGCGGACATGTGATGGGAGAGGAGACGCTGGGCAGCCAGACGCGCTATGTGGGCGACGCCTGGTCGGCGATCGCCTGTTATCACGAGCCCGGGGTCGATCACCTCGGCCCCGCCGCCCAGGGACATCATCCGATCCTGCCCGCCTCGGTGGCCGCCCTGGCAGGCATACGCGACGTGTCTGCCGAGACTTTCGCGGGTAACCCGTGGGAGATGACGCCCCGCGATTTGTACCGCATCAGCGGCTGGCTTTACGTCAACGGCGTCACCCGGATGATCCTGCACGGCTTTTTCTACACACGGGACGGTGAAGCGGCCAACGATTGGCCGCCGGACCTCTTCTTCCGCTGGTCGGGATGGTCCGGCATGGCGGATTACATCCGCTGGGCTGGGCGGGTGCAGCATTTTCTGGCGCAGGCGACCCCGCGCCGGCGCGTGGCGCTCTATTATCCGTTGGAAGAGTTCCAGCGCGAATTCGTGCCGCATCCGGATTACACGCTCGGATATATCGACGCCGCGCCGGTTGGGAACGATAAGGCGCTTGCCCTGCACCTGAACCTGGGCGAGTTGATGAACGCCCTGATCCGGCGCGGGATTGATTTCGATCTGGTCCCGGGGCATCTGCTGGACCGCGTGCGGGAGCGCGTGCTCGTGGTTCCGACCGGGGCGCTGGTGACAGGCTTCCCGAGTGCCATCGCGCAAGGCGACCGCGATGCCGAGACCTGCATCGCCGATGCGGATTGCGCCTTGGGTGCGCGCGTGCGGGTGACCGGGCCCGGGGCCGAACCCCGTCCTCGCCCGGTCAGCCCGCGCCTGTCCGATCCGTATGTCCATGAAGGGGAAGACGACGGAGGCGTCTGGGTTCGTGAATTCGACTTCAAGGGGCAACCGGCGGTCCTGTTCTGGAACGCCAACGCGGAGCCCTTTGCCGGCGCGTGCGACCGGGTTGAGAAGCGGAACTGGTCGATCTGGAATCCGGCCGAGGGGACCCTGGTTCTTCATGGAACCACCAACCGATTGGACTTGAATCTTCCGGCGCACAGCCTGGTGGTGGCGCTGGCGGAATGACCGCTGAGGCACTGATCATGAAAGCCTTTATGACAGCGATTCCCTGGGACATGGCGGCCC
>CAZGBW010000332.1:0-3222 GCA_964523995.1 uncultured Victivallales bacterium
GCATAGTTCCGCCCATGCTGCGCTTCCTGCTAATACGCTTTCTCTCGATGATCCCGGTGCTTCTGGCGACGGTGACCCTGACGTTCCTGCTCGTCCGTCTTGCCCCTGGCGGTCCCTTTGCGGACGAGAAGAATTATCCACCGCAGGCGCTGGAACAGGTCAACCGGCACTACGGACTGGACAAGCCGCTGCATGTCCAGTATTTCCGTTACCTTGGTAATCTGCTGCGCGGCGATCTCGGCCCCTCGCTGAAATACCCTGGCCGCAGCGTCAATGCCATTATTGCCGACACGTTCCCTGTCTCCCTGGAACTGGGGCTCTGGGCTTTGCTGGCGGCGCTTCTGATCGGCCTTGGTGCGGGCATTGCCGCCTCACTGCGTCCGAACACGGTGGTGGACACGGTGTCCATGACACTGTCCATGGCCGGTATCTGTATCCCGGGTTTTGTCCTCGGTCCCCTGCTGGTCCTGGTATTCGCCATTGGGCTGGGCTGGGTGAACGCCTCTGGTTGGAACACCCCGTCCGACCGGGTGCTTCCCGCCATTACCCTTGGCGCGGCCTATGCCGCCACCATTGCCCGCCTGGCCCGTGCCGGCATGCTCGATGTGCTTCCGCAGGATTATATCCGGACGGCGAGGGCCAACGGCATCCGCGAATTCCGCGTCATCGGCTTGCACGCTCTCAAGCCCGGGATCTTTCCGGTCATCTCGTTCCTGGGTCCCGCCGCCGCCGGCATCATATCCGGTTCGTTCGTCACCGAGACGATCTTCCACATTCCCGGCCTCGGGAAAATGTTTGTCACGGGTGCCTTCAACCGGGACTACACCCTGGTCCTCGGTCTGGTGGTCTTCTATTCGGTGCTGATCATCCTTTTCAATACGCTGGTGGATGTGCTGCTTGCCATCCTGAACCCCCGCCTGAGGCTGAACGCATGAACGACGCCACCGCAGAGCATTTCTCGCCGTGGGCGCTTGCCTGGCGGCGGTTCCGCCGTCGCCGCCCGGCCGTGGCGGCGCTGCTGCTGCTGGTGCTGCTTGCCATCGCGGCGGTGCTGGCCCCCGTCATCAGTCCCTATCCCTTTGAACTCCAGAATCTGGAACTGGGGGCTGCCGCGCCCTGTGCCGCCCATTGGCTGGGCACCGACGACCTCGGGCGCGACATGCTATCGCGTTTGCTCCATGGCGGGCGGATCTCGCTGGCGGTCGGTCTTTGCGCGACCTTTGTCTCGCTTTGCATCGGTGTGGCCTACGGGGCGCTTTCCGGTTATGCAGGGGGACGCACGGATAACATCATGATGCGCCTGGTGGATATACTCTACGCCATGCCCTTCACCATCTTCGTGATCATCCTGACCGTGGTTTTCGGTCGCAACCTGCTGCTGCTGTTCATTGCGATCGGCGCGGTCGAATGGTTGACGATGGCCCGGATCGTGCGCGGCCAGGTCATGGTGATCCGGGAACAGACCTTTATCCGGGCGGCGCGCGCCCTCGGTTACTCGCACGTCCGCATCCTGCGTCGCCATATCGTGCCGAATGTCATCGGTCCGGTGATCGTCTATACCACGCTCACCGTTCCGCGCGTGATCCTGCTCGAGTCGTTCCTGAGCTTCCTGGGACTCGGCATCCAGCCGCCGATGAGTTCGTGGGGCCTGCTGATCCGCGATGGCGCCCGGATGATGGAAAGCTACCCCTGGATGCTTGTCTTCCCGGGGCTGGTGTTGTCGTCGGCGCTTTTCGCCCTCAATCTGACGGGGGACGCCCTGCGTGACGCGCTCGACCCGCGCGCCCTGCGCTGAGGGGAGGTATCCGCGGTGCGCGTGATGCGGACGGGGGGGGATCCCCGTCCGCATCACGCCATGGTTGATTACTTCACAGGGGCGGCCTCGGTCGCCTCGGTCCCGACGGTTTCGTCATCCACGCCCATCCCGCCGTTGTCAGCGCCGCCGGACATGGCTTTTGTCATCATCCGCAGTGTCTTGACATCCGCCGCCGGAATCAGCGCTGCCGACTTGAGGTCGCCGTTCTCGATCCAGTCCGCGAACACGATGCCCTCGCCAGCCGGTGCGGCCTTGATTTCGGGTGGCAGTTCCGCGCCTTGCATCTTCATTGCCAGGAGCGCGATATCCACAATCGCAATACGCCCGATCACCGCCGGTGCCGCCGCGGGGGAAAGCATTTTCTGGATCCGGATCGCCTCGGCGGATGCCGGTGCCGGTGCGTTCAGGCGGTCAACCGCTTGCTCGACCATGGCCGGTGATCCCATGCCGAAGGCCAGTCCCCGCGAGGCGGCCGCATACTCATAGGCCGAGCCGAGCACCTTCATGACGGTTTGCATGCCTGCAAAGGACTGTTCGTCCAGGGTCACCCCAGGCGACTGCGCCTGGATCGTCTTGCGCATGGACTCCTCGTCAAACGAGAAGGTCCACGAGTAGACCGAGGCATCCTTGTATGCGCGTTTCACCGGCTCGGCAATCCGCATTCCCGAACCGGCCATCATGGCCTGGTACGCCGGGGTCTTCATCAGCGTCACCATTTCCTCCAGGTAGGCGGCGGCGTTCGGTACGCCGATCAACCCGTGCAGGAGCAGCCGGTTTTCCGCCGACATCCGGCCTGCGAACGCGCTGGCCGCGCCCGCCATGGCCGCCGACTGGTTCAGCAGCGTCGTCAGGTCCGCATCCTCGACACCCGCCATCATGGGAGAGCTCTTGATCATTTTCCGGTAGAGCGCCACGATCTGGCGTTTCAACTGTTCCGGCACCACGTAGCTGCCCGTCGCCAGGCTGAACATTGAATCCGTGTTCACAAACGAGAGGTACTCGGGTGCAACGGGCGTCAACGAGCCAAGGATGCCAGCCACCGTGGAGCCGGATTTCGCCGCCAGGCGCTTGCGGATCACGAGTCCCTCCTGCTGGACCGAGACGCCGAGTTCGATCACATTGATCTGGGCCAGGGCGCGGGAGTAGATGTTAAGCATCATCTCCAGCATTTCCTTTGCCTGCGCCGCCTCTGCCCCCGCGGTGTTGCTCAAACCGGCCAATTTTTCCTTCTGGGCTTCCAACAACGGCACGGCGGCGGCCGGTGCGATGGTCACGCGGATCGCGCCGATCACGGCCGGCATCGGCGGCAGTGCCGGCACCGCTCCGCCGGTGCAGGCGGCCAGTTCCAGCGCGTTCTTCGCCAGCAGCAGTCGCGGACCGACCACCTGGGCGACGCCGCCGTCGAA
>CAZGBW010000333.1:0-3198 GCA_964523995.1 uncultured Victivallales bacterium
GCCCTGGTCGTGCATCCGCAGTGCCTGCTTCTCGACGAACCGCTTTCCAATCTGGACGCCAAGCTGCGCCTCGAAATGCGGCAGGAAATCCGCAATATCTGCAAGAATGCGGGAACAACGGCCATCTATGTCACCCATGACCAGAAGGAGGCCCTTTCGGTCGCCGACCGCCTGGCGGTACTCGACCATGGCCAGATCCAGCAGATCGGGACCCCCTCCGAAATCTACCGCCGGCCGGAAAGCGTGTTTATCGCCGGGTTTATTGGCGAGACGAATTTCCTGGATGGCAGGATCCGCTCGATCAACGGCGGTTCCGTCACCGTGGAGACGCCCATCGGACCGCTCACCGGTTCCGCACCGCTTCCCGACGGATTCCGGCCCGGTATGGCCGTCTCCATTTCCATCCGGCCGGAAGCCGTGACTCTCGGCCGGCCTCCGGCGGACATGGCGAACCTGCTTTCAGGACACCTCTGCCACACGGTCTACCTCGGGGACGTCGCGCAGCACGAAATCCGCGTGAGCGATACCGTCCTGCTGAAGGTATCTGAACTCAACCCGCGCGCTGCCGGACATTGCACCAGCGATACACCCCTCTGGATCCACCCCGAAGACATCGTCCTGCTCCCCCCCCGGTAAATCCTAATCGAAATCCTAATCGTAATCGCATTCCCAACCCCGATCGATATCCCGGCACCACCCCATGCCACTCCGGAAAAACAGTATCGTCATCCTGCTGGCGGCCGCCGTCATTGCGCTGCCGTTCATCTTCCGCCGTGATCGCGTCGCCACCGACTGGAAACCCGGCGATCCCATGCTCGTGATTATCAGTCCGCACAATGAGGCGATCCGGTACGAGTTCGAGATCGCATTCTCGGCCTGGCATCATGAGCAGTTCGGCCACCCGGTGAAGATTGACTGGCGCTCTATCGGCGGCACCACCGAGATCATGCGCTATCTCGAGGCGGAATGCATGGCGGCTTTCCGGGCCTGGCGCCGCGCCAGCCACAAGCCGTGGCCTTCAGGCGCGGACCGGCTTGCGCTGGATCGCCGGTTCAACCCTGCGGCACCCCCGACTGACGCTTCCGCGACCTGGGAGATCCAGAAGGATCTGCACGGGGACTTCCGGAATACGGACGACCCCCTCGCGTTCGGTGCTGGCATTGATCTCTTTTTCGGTGGCGGGGCTTACGACCATGCCATCGCCGCCGGCCAGGGTCTCACCGTCCCCCCCTGGGCACCGAAGCAACGCCCGGAAGCGCTATTCACAACCCCCACCGGTGTGGAACTTCTTCCCGTTCAGGCCGGCGGCGAAGTCTGGCGCTCGGACACGTTTTACGGTACCGCTCTGAGCACCTTCGGCATCTGCAGCAACCCCGACCGTCTACGGGACCTCGGCATCACCAACACCCCGGTGGCCTGGAGCGACCTCGCCGATCCGCGCTACGCCGGTCAAATCGGCGTCGCCGACCCGACAAAGAGCGGCAGCATCGCCAAGGCGTTCGAAATGATCATCCACGAGCAATGCCTGCGTGCCGTTGAAAAGGCAGGATTCACCCCCGCGCAGTGCGCCGCCAACGAATCACGGATACAGGCGGCCAGACAGCCGCCGGGGATCATGCCGCCGGAGGTTCCCGACACCTACCAGCAGGCCATCGAGGAAGGTTGGGAGGCGGGATTGCGACTGGTCCAGGGAATCAGCGCGAACTCGCGGTATTTCACCGACAGCGCCGGCAAGGTGCCGGTGGATGTCAGCACCGGGGACGCCGCCGCCGGCATTGCGATTGATTTTTTCGGGCGCTATCAGGCCGAGTCCACCCGCTCGTCCGGCGGGGAGCCGCGCATGCGATACGTCACCCCGATCGGCGGATCCAGCGCCAGTGCCGATCCCATCAGCCTTCTGCGCGGGGCTCCCCATCGCGAACTGGCCGTCCGCTTCATCGTCTTCACCCTGAGCCCGGAGGGCCAGCGCCTGTGGACCTACCGGGCGGGGACGCCGGGCGGTCCCCGCAAGTTCTCCCTGCGGAGGCTTCCCATGCGGCGCGATTTCTACCCCGATCCTGAGCATCCCGCACAGGACGCCGTGCATCGCGGGCACCTGCGGTTCAGCAGCGATCCCCTCGACGCCCCCGCCGTGAACCCCTATGCCCTCGCCGAGCGCTTCACCTACCACCCGCGCTGGACCGGCGCACACTTCAACATTCACCGCGACCTGATCCGCACCATGGGGATGGACGCAGGCGACGAGCTGAAAACCGTATGGAAGGCCATCCACCAGGATCCCGACCCGTCACGTCGAGCCCGTGCCATCGCACTGCTCGGACGCCTCCCCGATCAACCGGAACCCCTGACCTGGGAAAGCGCGCTGACGATGCCGGGCCGGTACAAGCGGCTGGATCTGATGCGGGAATGGACCCTGTTCTACCGCCGCAGCTACCGGGAGGCCCTGCAATCGCTCGACACCCCGGCACCCAGCCCCGTCGCCAGATGACAGGAACCGAACGGAGCGCGAAGCGTGTGGCCTTCGGGAGGATCCTCGGTGGCAGCCAACGGGCGATCCTCCCCTTCTTCGGCCGCGAGTGTTTGATCTGCCGGATGCGCGTCGGGCGGGCAAGGGATCGCCTTCATGCGAAGCGAAAGACCCGCAAGAACGAGCGCAATCAGAATCAGTGGGATGATGTTCCATCCATCGGGCATGAACACGATACAGAGCACGACGAGTGCAAGACCCCCAAGGCACATGGTTAGCGCTCGTTGTCCGTTCATATGGTGTCCAGCGTTGCTCGCTTGGCCGCGCTACCTTCACTCAATGCCCACACTCGCTGCACCGAGGGCGAATCAAGCGCCGAGGGAGCCACCTCCCCCAGCGCTCACACCGCCAGACGTATGGGTCCGTATCCGGCAGGTCCCAAGCTAATATGGCGCTTCCGGGTTTAGCGGGGGATTTCGCATTGGATCCAGTGCATATACATTCTCTGACAGGCCGATGAAGTCTTGCGATTGATTCTCGCTGACGCTCATAGCACCTTTCATCGTAACGACTCAGGTCACAGGGTTCAGGGGATCAGGGTTCAGGAAATTCGAAGAGGAACGCGGGCAAGAGAAGGGGTCCTGGCATCTTGGACCTCTGATTATTCCTATTTCTTGGGTCTTCCGCAGAATCGGTGGGTGGCTTCGCGTTTTTCCGATCCATGGTTGACC
>CAZGBW010000334.1:0-3196 GCA_964523995.1 uncultured Victivallales bacterium
GAGTATCGCGTCCGGAGCGTGAACCGGCGTTATGCGGAACTCCTGGGCATGTCGCGGGTCTCCGTCCTGGAGTCGCTGTTTTTCAACGTGGTGCCCGGCGGTCGTGAGGATTGGGCGGAGGCCCTGGATACGGTCGCGCTGAAAGGGCATGTCGCGCAGGGGATCTCGCAGGCCCCGATGGGGAACCGACCGATGCGCGTGGTCCTGTTCCTGCCGCGCCGCGATATGCTGGCGGTGGTCCTGGAGGACGCCGGCACCGACAACGTCCCCTTGCGCGGCACGGCGCTGCACACGTTTCGCCAGGTCGAGCAGATACTGGCCTCGGTCCCTTTCCTGATCTGCCGGTTTCTGCCGGGCGGGAAGCTGACCTACGCGAATGAGGCGTACCGGGCATTCTTCAACGGTCTGCCGGATGCGCTCAGCGCGCATTGCTACATGAGTGTCGTGGCAGAGGATTCCCGCGATTTTGTGCGCAGCCGGATTGAGATGATCTGCCGGGATACGCCAACGATGACCTATGAGTCTCCCCTGGATCTATCCACCGGTCGTCGCTGGGTGCAATGGATCGACAGCGGTGTCTTTGACGAGCAGGGTAAACTGGTCGAGTACCAGTCGGTTGGTCTTGATATCACGGGGATGAAGGAGCAATCCCTGCATGCGCAGCATGTTGACGGGCTATTGCGTGATCTGCTTTCCTTCCATGCGCGCCGCCGGCGGGAGCATGAGGGGCAGACCTCGGCGGCCTCGAAGGACTTGCATGCACTGCTGGAGGAGAATCGCTCGCTGAAGAAGGAAATTAAGCGGCTCGGGGCGCTGACGATCCAGGGGGATCTCCAGATTTGCAGACGGTGCTCGAGGATCAACGACGAGGAGGGGCACTGGATGCTTCCGCCTCTTTACCTGGAACTGCATACGGCGGCGACGGTCGGCAACACGGTCTGTCCTTACTGCCGCCGCAAGGCGGACACGGATTCCGAATCCCCGCAGGAACCTTCTTAGCACGTTTCAACAGGGGGTGGCGGTGGAGACGTCGTATGCACTGAAATCCGGTTTCGAGCCAACGGGTGATCAGCCGGAGGCAATCCGTGCGCTGCTGGCCGGTCTGGCGGACGAAAGGAAATACCAGACCCTGGAAGGGGTTACCGGTTCCGGCAAGACGTTCACGATGGCCAATGTCATCCGGCACTACGGGAAACCGGCGTTGGTGATCTCGCACAACAAGACGCTGGCCGCGCAGCTTTATGGCGAGTTGAAGGCGTTCTTTCCCGACAATGCCGTCGAGTATTTCGTCAGCTATTATGACTATTACCAGCCGGAAGCCTATATTCCCCAGACCGATACGTTTATCGAGAAGGATGCCTCGATCAATGAGGAGATCGAACGACTGCGTCTTTCGGCGACCAACTCACTGCTCTGCCGCCGGGATGTGATTATTGTGGCGTCGGTATCCTGCATCTACGGTCTCGGATCGCCGGAGGATTACAGCGAGATGCTGGTGCAGGTAGTCAAGGGGCAGACCCTGGAACGCGACACCCTGCTGCGACGCCTGGTGGACATCCAGTATTCGCGAAATGATTATGAGCCGCAGCCAGGCTCGTTCCGGGTACGGGGCGATACCGTGGATATATTCCCGTCCTATTCAACGGGCGGACTGCGGATTGTATTCTTCGGCGACGAGGTGGATGGCCTGTTCGAGCTGGAGCCGTCCAGCGGGCGCAAGCTGGGGGCGGTGGACTGCGTGACGGTCTCCCCCGCACGTCACTTCGTGATGCCCCATGCCAAGATCGAGAATGCGCTTTCCCGGATCCGCGAGGAGCTCGATGAACGGGTCGCGTTCTTCGAGAAAGCCGGACGTCTCGTCGAGGCCCAGCGGCTGCGGCAGCGCACGCTCTATGATCTGGAGATGATGAAGGAGCTTGGCTACTGCTCCGGCATCGAGAATTACTCGCGCCACCTTGGCGGACGCGGCGCGGGGCAGCCGCCGGCGACCCTGCTGCACTATTTCCCCGGTGAATTCCTGACGGTGATTGATGAATCGCACGTGACGCTGCCGCAGTTGCGGGCCATGTATCACGGGGACCAGTCCCGCAAGGGAACGCTGATCGAGCATGGCTTCCGGCTGCCCTCGGCGGCAGACAACCGTCCGCTGGCATTCGACGAGTTCCTGGCGACGGTGGGTCCGATCATCTTCACCAGCGCCACCCCGGGGGCGTTTGAACACCAGGTCGGCGGCGAGCCGGTCCGGCAGATGATCCGTCCGACAGGGCTGGTGGATCCACCCGTCGAGGTGCGGCCGCTGCTTCATCAGATCGACGATCTCATGGAGGCCGTGAAGGGGTGCGCCGCCTGCGGGGAGCGGGTGCTGGTGACGACACTCACGAAGCGGACGGCGGAGGATCTTGCCGTCTACCTGAAGAGGATGGGGTGCCGGGTGGAATACCTGCACAGTGACATTGACGCGATCGAGCGGGTCGAGATCCTCAACCGGCTTCGCCGTGGTGATTTCGACTGCCTGATCGGCATTAATCTACTGCGGGAGGGGCTGGATCTGCCGGAGGTGGCGCTGGTGGCGATCCTTGATGCCGACAAGGAGGGCTTCCTGCGGTCCGACACCGCGCTGATCCAGACGGCCGGGCGCGCGGCCCGGCATGTCGGAGGCCGTGTGATCCTGTATGCCGACTGCATCACCGATTCCATGCGCCGGATGATGCAGATCACCGATGCGCGGCGCACCAGGCAGCTTGCCTACAACCAGGATCATGGAATCACGCCGCGCAGTGCCGTGCGGGCGATTGACGAGGGTCTCCGGACGGTTTACGACCAGACCGAGATCGAGCGGCGTGTCGTGGCGGAGACGGGAGAACCGTACGATGTGCATGTGACCATCCAGGCGCTCGAGCGGGAAATGCTGGAAGCTGCCCAGGCCCTTGAGTTCGAACGGGCGGCGGCCCTTCGCGATGAATGGCAGGCGCTGAAGAAACAGCGGGATTCCTGAATTTGTCTTGAACAGGGGGGGGCGGTCGGCGCATGATGATCCGCGTGGAGTAGAGCATTAGCGCACTGCATTGCGTAGGGGTCGTCATCATGAGCGTCACAGGTAATACGTTATTCCCGGTTCCCGAGTCGGATTCGACGGATCTCTGCAAGCGTTTCGCGCTGGCGCTCGGCAACGCGGCGATGTACGGCATGGACCATG
>CAZGBW010000335.1:0-3176 GCA_964523995.1 uncultured Victivallales bacterium
CGTACGCCGGATGAGGCGCAGTCGTTGTTTGACCTGGTGGACGGTTGAATGGGGCAGCGAAACGAATTCTCTTCGGAGCCTCTTGCAAAACCCTTGCAAGCGCCAGGAATCAGGGTTCAGGAAGCCAGGGTTCAGGCCGGAATTGCCCCCTGAACCCCGAACCCTGAACCCTCCGCTTGCACAAACCGGAGGTTTTGCAAGCGCCTCTTTGGATACAAAACTATTGACTCGTTTTGACGATGAGCGTAGCATATTGCAACAGATGCCACAGAAGCATCAGATGCAACAGGTGATGTTGAATCCAACGTGATAGAGGTCGAGGATGAATGATACCGGGGAAAAAGACGAATTGATGATGCCGAACGCCTCGCCCGAGACGACCGATGTGGGGCCACGCCGCTCCTGCCGCCTGGGCGAGGTGCGCATCGTCGGCCTGGCGCGATGCCGGGCGAACGAGTTCCTCGAAACAAGGAGCCCGATCGCCGCGTGGCCGGGACAGGTCTGTCCGATCCTCATTCTGGTGCGCGACCGATTCCCCATCCGTGACCTGGCTGTGGCCGTTGAAAGCGAACTCGGCGGAGACCTGTGCGCGCATCCCCTCGGCTGGCTCCAATTCCCGGAAGGGGCGACCGCCCTGCCCGATCCGGTGCTGGAGGAGGACGCCGTTGACGTCCCCGCCCACACCACGCAATCCTTCCTCCTGCGTCTGCCGATTCCGGGGAATGCATCGCCTGGAGTCCACCGCCTGGAGGCCCGGCTCATCAGCCGTTCCCATGGGGAGAGGCGGGTGGATTTCGCCGTCGAGATCTTCCCGGCGTCGGCGGTTGATCTGACGTCGCTGGATCTTGGCGACTGCATTTTCTGGCCGCATTGGCAGACCGTCTGCCGGCGCTACGGCACGGCGCTCTGGTCCGAGGCGTTCTGGACACTCGCCGATCGCTTCCTGGAGGAGATGGCAGCCGGGGGCATGACCGGCATTATGGTCAGTCTCAACGACGATCCCTTCCGCTATCCACTGCCCGACGAGTTCTACCACCACAACCTCTATCCCGGCATGATCCGCTGGATTCGCCGGCGCGACGGGAGTTTCCGCTTCGACTACACGGTGTACGACCGCTATGTCGAATTGAACCTGCGCCATGGCATCGACCGCGAGATTGAGTGTCACGCCCTGCTGCCCTGCAAGATGCAGAATCCTTGGATTACCTATGAGGAAGAGGAGGGGGGCGCGCCAGTCGCGTACGAGACGGCCTGCGACGCCCCGGAGTACATCCGGCCCTGGGAGGCGTTCCTGCGTGATTTCGCGGAACACAACCGGCGGAAGGGATGGTTGGGCAAACTGGCGATCTGTCCCTATGACGAACCGGGTGACCCCGTAACATTCCGTCGTGTGGCGAGGATGGCCAAGGCCATTCTGCCTGAGGCGCGGATCACGGCCGCCTGCGATGCCCGCGCGCTGGATCTGGCGGATGTGATCGAGACGGCCGCGGTGAACCCCGACCCAGCGTTGGGGTTCACGCTGCAGGACAAGGCGGCCCTGGAGGGGCGGGGCGTGAAGGTCGGATGGTACAATTGCCTCCGGCCCGCGGACTGGGGCAACACGTTGCTTTCCTGCGCCCTTGGCGAGGCCTATCGCATGCCCTGGATTACCGCGGCCAACGGCTTCTCCGGCTATCTGCGCTGGTCTATCGTTAACTGGACCTGGGATCCCTGGCGGGAGCCGGCCTTCAACTGGCCGACCGGCGACATGTATCTTCTGTACCCGGGCCGGACCGGGCCGGCGACGGGTTTGCGCTGGGAGGCCTACAAAGCGGGCCGCGCCGATCTGCGGCTGTGTCTCGCGGCGCGGCGCAACGCGCGCGACCCCCGACGGCTGAACGGGCACCTCGCCAAGCTCGGGCACCTCGGGCCGATCGACGTTCCGCCGGATCTGGACGTCTGGCGGCGTGAATTGTACGGGTTGGTGTCGAAGACGACAGACGAAGGAGGATCGCCATGAATCGCCGCGAACGCCTGCTCGCTACGCTGCAGGGAAAGCCGGTGGACCGGACGCCGGTCTGCTTCTATGAGATTACCGGATACGGCAAGGATCAGGATCCGGCAAACCCGGACCCTTTCAATATCTATTCCCACCCGTCCTGGCGGCCGTTGCTCGAACTCGCGTGGGAGAAGAGCGATATCATTCCGCGCCGAAGGGTTGGCTTTCGCCATACGCCGCCGGATCCGCTGGCGGAATTGACTTCCGTCGAGGAATGGATCGATGACCGCGGCAGCCGTTTCCAGCGCACCGCGATCCGCGCCGGAAGCCGCACACTGAGCCGCCTCACGCGGCGCGATCCTGACGTGAATACGGTCTGGACTCTGGAACATCTGCTCAAGGATGAGAACGATTTCCGGGTTTGGCTCGATCTTCCGCAGGCGGAATTCGGCGGCGAGCCGGACATTGCCGCTTTCCTGGACGTCGAGCGCGACATCGGCGACCGCGGCCTCGTGCTGGTGGATCATTCGGATGCGATCCGCGAGGTCGCCTCGCTCTTCGACATGGCCACCTTCACGGTTGTTGCGCTCACCGAGGAGGCGCTGATGCACCGGGCGCTCGAGAAGGTCCAGCGCTTGCGCCTGCCGCAGGCGGAAGCCATCGCCAGTGCCCTGCCGGGCCGCCTCTGGCGCGTTGTCGGGCCGGAATACGCCTCACCGCCCTATCTCCCGCCACGGCTCTTCCGCGAATACGTCACCCGGTACGACCGGCCGCTTGTCGAAGCCATCCAGCGCCACGGCGGTTTCGCGCGCATCCATTCCCACGGCCGCCTGCGCGACATCCTGGACACCATTGCCGAAACCGGTTGCTTGGCGCTGGATCCGATCGAGCCGCCGCCTCAGGGCGACGTGAGTCTTTCGTTTGTCCGCGGGAAGTACGGCCGGCAGATGGCGCTGTTCGGCAATCTCGAGGCGAGTGACCTGGAAAACCTTTCGGAGGAGAGGTTCCGTGAAAAGATCGCGACCGCGCTTCGGGAAGGGACCGCGGGCGAGGGCCGCGGCTTCGTGCTCATGCCGAGTGCCTGCCCGTACGGCCGTGAGTTGTCCCGCACGGCGCTGCGGAATTACGAGCTCATGGTGGAGATGGTGGGGGCGTAGCGCCTGCACGCCCCTTTGTATCTGGTTTTCCAGAATGAGTT
>CAZGBW010000336.1:0-3166 GCA_964523995.1 uncultured Victivallales bacterium
GATGTCCCTGGGCATCCAGATCGAGGCGGCGTTCCGCGTGTGGAATGTGCGCCTGTCTTCCGCCGACCTGCGCCGTCTCGGACGCGCAGCCCGGCGTGGGTAAGGAGCCGTCAAATAACAACCTGTTCAATGTGTAAAGAATCACCACCCGCTGCGCTGGAAACACAGAGACACAGAGAAGAAATGTTGCGGAATTTGTAATTCCGGAGTACCAGAATTAAAAATTCCGCAACGGTTCCCTGGAGCAATACCGGGAGAAAGAGGAGGGATCATTAACGCCTCCCCCTCTGTGTCTCTAGCGTAGCGGGTGGTCAACGTCTTAACTGGTTTGTACATGTTATTTCCTGACAGCACCTAAGCGCGGCGCGCGCCCTGATGAGATTAAGGTGGATTACTGCGGGTTGGCATAGAGGGGAAGGACCTCGCCAAGCAGAAAGATGGAGCCGGCGATCACCACGGCGGAGCCTTCCGCCTTCGCCCACGCCTCCGCCTCGCGTAATGCGGGTTCCACATGGTCCGTGGCTTGCGCGTCCACGCCGGCGCGGCGGAACAGCGCGGCCAGATCCTCCGCAGGAAGGGAGCGGGCGTTCGGGATTGGCACGGTCCATACCCGGCGTGCCACACCGGCAAGGATCCGGGCCACGCCCGCCGTGTCCTTGTCGGCGCACATGCCGGTAACCAAAGCCGTTCGCGTCAGTCCGTGCGTCCGGAGTGCTGCCGCCAGGGTTGCCGCCCCCGACGGGTTGTGTGCCGCATCGGCGATCACCGTCGGGGCTTCACGAAGGACTTCGAAGCGTCCTCTCCATTGAACGGCCGCGAGTCCCTCGCGGACGATGCGGAACGGGACCTCCGTCCCCAGTGCGGAAAACACCTGTTCCAGCGCGGTCAGCGCGATCGCCAGATTCTCAAGTTGATGCGCGCCGGACAATGGCAGTCGCAGCATACCGGACCATCCGCCGGTGGTTTCTGCATGGACCTTCTGTCCGCGCAGGCTGCATTCCAGCGGGCGGACGGCGACCGCCTCTGACGCGGCCAGGTACGGGGCTCCGCGGGCGGCGGCGGCCTGCCGAAGAACCTCCTCCGCGGCTGGCTCCTGAGGTCCTGCCACGATCGGGCGCCCCGCTTTGATGATTCCGGCCTTCTCGCCCGCCACCGCCTCGAGCGTGTTGCCGAGATACGCCTCATGGTCCATGGCGATACGGGTGATGACGCTGACCAGGGGCTGCACGATATTCGTTGCATCCAGCCGACCGCCCATACCGGTTTCCACGACGGCGACCTGCACGCCAGCCTGCCGGAAACAGTGGAATGCCATTGCCGTGGTGATCTCGAAGAACGTCGCCTCATGCCCCTGCTCGCGCTGGACCTGCCCGGCCGCCTGCTCGCAGAGTTCCAGGGCCGCGACCAGTGGCGGGTCGCCGACCTCCTGCCCGCCGATGCGGATGCGCTCGTTGAACCGGACCATGTGCGGGGAGGTGTAGAGTCCGGTTCTCAGCCCCGCCGCGCGCAGGACGGCTTCGATCATGGCGCTGACCGATCCCTTGCCGTTGGTGCCTGCCACATGCACGACGGCAAGCTGATCCTGCGGATTGCCGATCAGCTCGCAAAGTCGCCGCACCGGATCCAGTCCGAGTTTGATGCCGAACGTATGGCGCGCATAGAGTCGCCCCAGCGCGCCGGTGAGATTCGCGGACGGCTGGAGGCGGGCGGGGTCTGGCGATGGCATGATCAGAAACGCAGATTGATGCCCGCGGAGATGTTGGCGTGGTCAAAGTACTCGACGCGCAGGTCGAGTGCGCAGGAATCGGTAAAGAAGATCATGATGCCGCCGATGGCGCCGCCTTCGGTCTCGGCGACAAAATCGTCGTTTTCGAGCAGGAACAGCGCCGGGCCTGCATAGAGGGCAATGCTTTCGGGTGAGAACTCCTTGTTCCCGTCAATGTGGTTGACCAAGGCGAACGTGAGAGCGGCCGTCGTCTCGAGCCAGCGGACCGTCTGCGATCCGAGGTCTGCTTCATTCGCGAGGACCTGAGCGCCGAGATTGATGCGGAATGCGTCTTCCAGGGGGACGGGTTCGCGGATAAAATGGTTGAGCAGGTTAAGGGAGACGCCCGCTCCGAACGTAAGCCCGCCGTCGCCTTCGTCCGAATCATTGAGCTTGGCGGAGGTCGTGCCGCCGACGGCATACACGTTCATCCATTTAAAGAGGTCGACGCCCACATAAGCGGTCAGGCGATCCGTGGTCATCTCGGCGGTATAAGCCGATCCAAGCAGATGAATGTCGTGTTGAGCCTGGCTGAAGTAGACTCCTGCCCCTACACGGGAGAGATTGGGTGCTTTCAGCAGGTAATCCATGGCATCGTTGCCGTGGCCCATCGGAGCGGCGACGGAGACGATCGTGGTGAGGGTGATCGCGGCGAGGGCGACAACGGCAAGTTCAAGAGTTTTTTTCATATGCGTCATAGTAAGGGTTGCGCTTGGTGTTTTTCAAGCATATATTAACAACGATTTTTTAGTGGTTGGAACCTCTGCCTGCCGTGATGGGTGCGGCAGCTCGCTGAGGAGAAGGGGGTGGGGCGATGATGTTTCGGATTTCAGGAATCATGCTGTGCTGTGTGATATGCGGGTGTTTCCCGCAGCAGGCTCCGGAGCGGCTGCCCATTTACAAGACTGCAGCGGATGCGCGCCGTGCGGTCGGTGCGTTTCATCTGGATTTGTCAGATGCGGGGCTGCAGGCGGTGCCGGGGGACCTGGGAGGGCTGGACGGGCTTGCCAAATTGACCTTGCGCGGGAATGCGCTGGGCGTTGTCGGTGGAGAGCTCGGCAGCCTGCGGGCGTTGCCCTGGGCGGATCTTGGCCGTGCGGGTATCACAGGCTTGAGCCCGGAGATCGGGGGGATGGCGGGTCTGCAGACCTTGTATTTGAGCGACAATGCACTGACGGAGCTGCCCTCGGCCATCGGCAAGCTGGGAGCGCTGCGGTACCTGAACCTGGATCGCAACCGCCTGGTGGCGCTGCCGGTGGAGATCGGGGATCTCGCGGCGTTACGGTGGCTGCGGTTGAACGGGAATCCGCTGGAGGCGCTGCCCCCTTCCCTTGTGAAACTGGTATTGCTCGAGCGGCTATACCTGCGGGGGAACCGGCTGACGGCGCTACCGGCGGAGAT
>CAZGBW010000337.1:0-3132 GCA_964523995.1 uncultured Victivallales bacterium
GGCCCCGACGCAACGGTTATCACCATCCTCGCCGAGCCAGCTCGTCGTGATCAGGTCGATCACCATGCAGTGCTCCATGATGGCGATCGCCGGCTCATCCGCGACCCGGCTCAGCAGCACCCGCTCGATCTCGCGGCCGGTGATGTCGCCAGCATGCAGGATCCTTCGCTTCGAATGCCCCCCCTCGCGCCCCAGATCGTAGCCGCCACCGTCCTCCGCACTGCGCTCGCTGAACTGTAGTCCCAACCGCACCAGATCCGCGATCGCCGCCGGCGCACCGGCGACAATCGCCCGCACAACCTCCTCGTTGCACAGGCCGGCTCCCGCGACCAGCGTGTCCTCGACATGCCGCTGCAGGCTGTCATCACTCGTCATCACGCAGGCGATCCCACCCTGCGCGTAGTTGGTGTTGCTCTCCGAGCGTTCCTTCTTCGTGATCACCGCGACGCGGCCAAACCGGCTAAGCCGCAACGCCGAGATCAGCCCGGCAATGCCGCTGCCAACCACCACAAAATCAAAATTGAAGAATTGCATGACGGAACCCTGCCGCAACGGCGGCCCCCTGTCAAACCAATCCCAATCCCAATCCCGATCCTTTGATTCCCGGCGAGACCTTAGCGCTTGATGAACATCTGGATGAGCACTTCAAGCTGGTCGCCATAGGCCGCGATAACCCCGGAGAAGACAACGCAGACCATTGTCATCAGCTTGATCAGGATGTTGAGACTCGGGCCGCAGGTGTCCTTGAAGGGATCGCCGACGGTATCACCCACCACGCTGGCCTTGTGCGCATCCGAGCCCTTGCCGGTAAGCGGGTGCAACTTCTTGACGTCATCCGCCGCATAGGTCTTGCCCTGCTTCTCGATGGACTTCTTGGCATTGTCCCACGCCCCGCCTGCGTTGTTCAGCATGCAGGCCAGCACAAAGCCGGAGGTCAGGCTGCCGACCAGCAGCCCCACGATTCCCGATACACCCAGCAACAGGCCGACCAGCACAGGAACAACGATAGCCATCAGGCTGGGAACCATCATCTCCCGCTGTGCACCCTTGGTCGAGATCGAGACACAGGTTGCATAGTCCGGCTTGGCCGTCCCCTCCATGATGCCGGCGATCTCGCGGAACTGGCGGCGCACCTCGTTCACCATCGCGCCCGCCGCCCGACCCACCGCCTTCATCGTCATGGCACAGAACAGGAAGGCCATCATGGCACCCACAAAGGCACCGCAGAGCAGCTTCGGGTTCAGGACCGTCAGATCATAGGCATTCGCGAAATCCGTCATGGTTGCCGACGCGATCGAGACCCCGCCAGTGATGCCTTCGGCGGCCGCCTTGGCCTGGTCCACGACGAACGTCACGGTGCCCACCGTCATATAGCCGGCCTCGTGGCCGAGCTTCCCGATCCAGAGGCGGACCTCTTCAAGATAGGCCGCCAGAAGCGCCATCGCGGTCAAGGCAGCCGACCCGATCGCAAACCCCTTCCCGATGGCGGCTGTCGTATTGCCCAGCATGTCAAGCGAGTCCGTGCGTGACCGGACATCCTCGCCCAGTCCGGACATTTCGGCATTGCCGCCGGCATTGTCGGCAATCGGCCCGTACGCATCGGTGGCCAGCGAGAAACCGAGCGTCGAGAGCATTCCCACCGCCGCGAAACCGACACCATACAAGCCCATGGCGAAGTTGGAGAATCCACCGGCAAACCCGAAGGACGCGAGGATGCCGATCACGATCGTCACCGTTGACCAGCCGGAGGAGTACATCCCCACGGCAATACCGTCAATGATCGTCGTCGCCGGCCCCATCTTGGCCTGCTCCGCGATCCCCTGGGTGGGCTTATACCCGTCAGAGGTATAGTATTCCGTCAGCAAGCCGATCACGCAACCGGAGACCAGCCCCGTCACCACGGAACCGAAAATGCCGAAGGTGACCACGCCAAGCCATGCCATGATCGCCGTGGCCACCGCGATGGCAGCGGTACTGAACCAGAGCGGATTGGTGAGCGAGCGCATCAGCGTCTTCATGTCCGACTTGTCCCCGCAGCGCACCATCAGACAGCCCGCGATCGAAAGCAGGATCCCGATACCGGAGATGATCATCGGCGCCATCACCGCCTTGATGCCGTAAAGCGGGTTCTCCACCCCGCCGGCCAGAACCATGGGAAGGGATGCACCAAGCGCCGCCGTTGCCAGGATCGAACCGCAATAGGACTCGTACAGGTCGGCACCCATGCCCGCGACATCGCCCACATTGTCGCCCACGTTATCCGCGATGGTTGCCGGATTGCGCGGATCATCCTCGGGAATGCCCGCCTCCACCTTCCCGACCAGATCGGCCCCGACATCGGCAGCCTTGGTGTAGATACCGCCGCCGACGCGGGCGAACAACGCCTGCGTGGATGCGCCCATGCCGAAGGTCAGCATCGTGGTGGTGATCTCGACATATTTCTCATGTCCGCCCATCCCGGCGCGAACCAGCGTCAACCCCAGGAAATCCAGGCCGCGGGCCATGTGGTCCGCCGTGTAAACCAGATGATCCAGGACCCAGTACCAGGCGCAGATATCCAGCAGGCCGAATCCCACCACCACCAGGCCCATCACCGCACCCGAACGGAACGCCACCTGCAGACCGCGATTGAGCGACTCGGAGGCCCCCTGCGCGGTCCGGGAGGACGCGTTTGTCGCCGTCTTCATGCCGATAAAGCCGCAGAGACCGGAGAACATCCCGCCGGTAAGGAAAGCCACCGGGACAAACGGATTCTGGATCCCGAGCTTGGCCAGAATCGCGAAGATCACGAAAAGACCCACGAAAACAATCCCGACCACCCGATACTGCGCGTACAGATAGGCATAGGCACCCTCGCGCACATGCTGCGCGATCTCCTTCATCGTCGCCGTTCCCTCATTCGCACGCATCATCGCCTTGTAGAAATAGACCGCGAAACACAGCGAAAGCAACGCCGAGATCGGAGCCACCCACCAGATCATCTCAACCATACCCTGTTCCATTGACATACTCCACGGTTATGCTGGCCTGCCTATCCAGCAGGTCATCGGATTGAAGAAAGAACGGCGGAACCCCCGCCATCAGTAAAACGGGCGAAACGCTACACCCCTTGCCCCTCCGATGCAATACTAA
>CAZGBW010000338.1:0-3125 GCA_964523995.1 uncultured Victivallales bacterium
TCCGGCATCCGCCGCCGGTACTCGCCGTCATACCGTTCCAGTGCCGCCAGCAGACCCTCGTGCCCTGCGAACACCGCTGGATGCGCAACCGCATAAGCCCTCAGCTTCGCGAAATCGCACCGGTCGAACTGCGCCACCGACCCTCTTAGCAAACCGGCGAGGATCAACCGGAAGTCCCCCGGACTCATCGGCAGGAACGGGACCAGCGCAAGCCCGGCACGGAAGTCAACCGCACACAGTCCGGACGATGGATCGTCCCCGGTCCCATGCCGCTTCAGCACATTGGGCTGACTCTTCATCGTGGACCACGCGTACTGCCGGGCCAGTTCGTATGCCCCCATCGCATGCAGCATCTCCACCAGACGCACCATGAACTGATGCTTCGCGACATACTCCGGACTATCCGTCTGCCGCGGGTCAACCGTTCGCCAGCACCGCCGCTTTCGCGGTGCGAGATCGGATTCCAGGCGCCAGACGCGGCCTTCCACCCATTCGCGCACCTCACCGTAGGCACGGAAATTCTCATCATAGAACGAGGCATACGTGTCCGCCACCGCCTCCGGCGTGCCAAAGACTTCCGCCGTCGCCAGCCGCAGGACTTTCGGCCATAGCAGCCCGCTGCGGCAGGCACTCTCCAGGACCTGGGCGCTGAATGGCGCTTGAAAGGCGATCCAGTAGACCAGATTGCGGAACCAGACCGGGAACCGTCCAGGCGGCACCAGGATCTTCACGGCGTATACCCCGCCCGTGTTCAGCCCGCATTCGGAGTCCGCCCCGTTCTCAAAGACAATCGATTCCAGCACGCACCGGTACACCTGCCCCGCAAACCCGCCGCCCGCGAATTTCCCGACCCGGAAGACACCGGTCGCCCCTATCTCCGGCCACGCTGTCATCAGCGACAGATGCAGTGCATCCCCTACCTCATACCGTCGCAGCCGGTAGGGCACATGCAGTTTCAGGCTGCGGATACGGGCAATCAGGTCAGCACACAGTTTCCGGGAATAATTCACCTTTGCCATACGTTACTCATGCTCCTTCACGCTCACCGGTCCCCTCATTTGCTTACGCTCGGAATGCTTGTGCTTGTCATCCAGCATGTTTTCCCGCTGCCGCCGCGAACGGCGGCGCTTCTGACGCCGGATCTTCTCCGCCGCCTGCTGCCGCTTGCTCTGCGCCCCGCGAAGCTCCTCGTCGAGCCGTTCACACAGCGTCTTGCGGGCGTAATAGCGGTTCAACTCGCGCGACCGGGTCGGCTGGCACTTCACCTCCGCGCCGGTCGGCGCATGGCGTAGATACACACAGGAGGCCGTCTTGTTGATCTTCTGCCCGCCGCTGCCGGAACCCAGGATGAACTTCTCCACCAGGTCCGCCTCACGGACGCCGACCGACTCCATCAGCAGCCGGAGCTGTTCCTTTTTCTCTGAACTGACAAATACATCTGACATCCTGCAATCCTGACGGTTTTACGGTAATCAAGCCTGGAAAAGTGGAAAGATATACGCTCCCGCCGCGGTTGTCGAGTCAACCCTTTACCGTTTGCACTTCCGGTCCGGTCGAACCTTGCAGGTCGGGCATCCCTTGGAAAACCGAATGCCCTGTTGGGGCCGGATTGGACATGCCCAGACTCATGCCATGCAACGATCGCGTTTATTCGGATCCATGGTCATGACGCGGAAGCAACAAATATCGGGAGCAGTATCACCACTGCGAGCGGGACGGTCTGCAAGCCGCGACCAGTCTCCGGGAGGTAGTAGAACAGCCTGTGTCACTTGGATACTGCTGCTGTTGCTGGCGGTGCCTTGCGCCGTGTCAGGGCAGGATTTCATTTACAAGACCAATAACAATACGATCACCATTCTGGGCTACACCGGCTCTGTCGGAATGGTGACCATCCCCAGCACGATCGATGGTCTGCCGGTTACCACCCTTCAATCATTGACTGGCGCCGACCTGACCAACATCTAGTTCCAAGGTAACGCCCCCACCATCGGTGTCAACGTGACTGTGTTTGCTGGTGACACGAATACGACCGTGTATTATCTGGCAGGCACGACGGGCTGGGGCTCGACGTTTGGCGGTCGTCCGACCGCGCCCTACACCATTCTCCAACTCGTCGGCAATGATCTCGGCAATGGCTGGAAGTGGCGGAGTTGGTTTGGGTATTTCAGCACATACTCCAGTCCTTGGATTTACCACTGTGAACATGGGTGGGTCTACTGCGTTGGCCCCAGCACTGCCAATCTTTGGCTCTGGAGCAACCGGCTGGGCTGGTCGTGGACCAGTGACAGCGTCTACCCGTTCCTGTGGTCCGACACGTCCAGCGCATGGTTGTATTACTACGAAGGAAGCGGCACCGGTTTAGCGGGCTGGTTCTACAACTTCAGCACCCAGCAGTGGGAGTGGAAATAGCACGGTGCGCTCTGTGCGGCGGCTCCTCTTCTTCCAAAGCACGCATAATCCCGTCAATAGCATTAATGGTGTGTCCCGTTCAATCTGCCCTGGCGTTACCCGCCGCCGATCGCGGAGTTCTCATCGCGCCTGCGTGTTTCCACGCAACTGCTCGCCGAAACGGCATTGCATGCCCACTTCGCCAGCAGCGCTATGGCACTACATACGGGCAGCGACATGACGATGAACCATACGACTGCAAGGAACAGGCACATGGCGACGTTGTTGCGCCCGTCGCCGTTGTCCTTCCCCAAACATAGCGGCGTCAGAGTGGTCAGCACGAGGACGGGCAACGATAGCCCCCAGGCGGTCATACCGCCGAAGCAGAGAGCCTTCTTCATTAGTCGGGAGTCCGAGGCCCCTGTCCGACGGACAATCCGAGAGGTTGCCGCGACACAGAACGCCGCGAACACTGTCCCCCAGACCACATAGACCGCCCCCCAGTACCTGTCTCCTGGGGAGAGTGAACCGAAGAGACCGAGAGCGACGACTGGCAGAGCCGCCATCGCCATGATCACTGCGCCACGTCGATCCTGTTTCTTGATGGCATCGATCATCCGCTCCTCCTGCCAACGATCACCTTGAATTTCGTCTTGTCAGCGACGTGTACTCCGAGGTGTGATTCGCCCACTTATTCGTAATGCGTCCACAATCGGATGATTTTGACCGTCTTGACG
>CAZGBW010000339.1:0-3122 GCA_964523995.1 uncultured Victivallales bacterium
TGTACCGCGCAATAAAATCCCCGATTTCCGAATCGGAAAGCGGGTGACCGTCGCGCTTTTTCTCTATGATCCACTGCGGAAGCATGGGTGGAATACTACCCTCCCCTGCACTGCATTGTCAACGCGACACCACCCGGTGATCAAATTTGTTTGATTATCGGCTGATTATCCGCAATAAGCATGACACAAGATGGGTGTGGACAAGCAGTGACGGGAGTGTTTCAGGAGGAAACGTCATGCTTGGACTGGCAGATCCCTAAATGGCGAAAGAACGACTCTCTATGAAAAACAACATCTGCAATCCTGCCCGCCATGTGATTTCCGTGCTCATCGCCGACCGGGCCGGCATCCTGCGCGACATCACCGGGGCCGTCACCGCCATGGGCGCTAATATCGACGGGGTCCGCCAAACCGTCGTCGCCGGTTATTTCACCGTCATGCTGACCGCCTCTTTCGCGGCGCCAAGCCCCCCCGAGGAGGTGCGCAAGCGCATGCTGCAGGCCTTTGAACCCGGCGAGGCGCAGATCACGGTCATCCCCTACGACGCCCGCAAGGCGAATCCGGTCGTCAACGGGGAACGCTATATAGTCACCATCACCGGCGAGGATCATACCGGCATCCTCAAGGCGGTAACCGGATTCCTTGCCGAACGGGGAATCAACATCGAGGACTGGGATGTGGACTTCAACGGCACGCGCGTGACGCATGTCGGCCAGATCACGGTGCCGCACCGCCTGGAGATCAAGCAACTGCAAATCGAATTCCGTCACCTTGCCGACTCGCTGGCGCTCCATGCCGGGATCCAGCACGAGAACATTTTCAGGGCCATCAGCGAGATCGGTCCCATCAAACCGCTGGTCACCCGCAATTGATCGCTTCTGCAAAAAGGAACTTCCCATGATCAGGACTCAGGAGATCTTAAGTACCGTGCGTATGCTGCAGGAGGAGAACCTGGATGTGCGTACCGTCACCATGGGCATCAGCCTCACCGATTGCGCCGGTCCGGATATCAAGGCGGTCTGCGAGGCGGTCTATGCGAAAATCTGCCGCAAGGCGGCCAATCTCGTGCGCGTCTGCGACGATCTCACCACCCGCTACGGGATTCCCGTCGTCAACAAGCGCCTGGCCATCTCGCCCGCGAGCCTGCTGCTGGGCGGCCACGATACTGCCGGGGCGCTCGCGCTCGCCCAGGCTCTCGACAAGGCGACTGGCGATGTCCATGTCGATCTGCTGGGCGGCTTCACCGCACTCGTGCACAAGGGCATGACCCCGGCAGAGCGTCTGCTGATCGAGTCACTCCCCCTCGTGCTGAGTTCCACGAAGAGGGTATGCGCCTCGATCAATATCGGCACCACCAAGGCAGGCATGAATGTGGACGCGATCCAGCTTGTCGGCAAGACCATCCTGCGAATCGCGGAAGCCACGGCGGACACCCATGGATTCGGGGCCGCCAAGCTGGTGGTGTTCGCCAACATTCCCGAAGACAACCCGTTCATGGCCGGGGCCTACCTGGGCGCGGGCGAGCCGGAAACGGTGATCAATGTCGGCGTCAGCGGCCCGGGCGTGGTCAAGCGCGCGGTGGACCGGCTGCTGGAGGTCTCGCCCGACGCGACGCTGGACGAGATTGCCGAGGAGATCAAGCATACGGCCTACCGGGTCACCCGCACCGGCGAACTCATCGGCCGTGAAGTCGCGGAACGCCTATCCGTCCCCTTCGGTGTCGTGGATTTATCGCTCGCCCCCACCCCGCGCGTCGGCGACAGCATCGGGGAGATCTACCAGGCCATGGGCATTGCCAATCTCGGGGCTCCCGGCACCACCGCCGCGGTGGCACTGCTGAATGACGCCGTCAAGAAAGGTGGCGCATTCGCCTCCAGTTCCGTCGGCGGACTCTCAGGGGCGTTTATCCCTGTCATGGAGGACCACGCCCTGGCGAAAGCGGTCAAGGACGGCATGCTCACGCTGGAGAAGCTCGAGGCGATGACGGCGGTCTGCTCTGTCGGGCTGGATATGATCCTGCTGCCGGGGGACACCACGGCCGCCACGATCTGCGGCATCATCATGGACGAGGCCGCCATCGGGATCATCAATCGCAAGACCACGGCCGTCCGCCTGATTCCGGTTCCCGGGAAGAAAACCGGCGACTTCGTGGACTTCGGCGGTCTTTTCGGATCCGGCACAATCATGCAGCCGAACTGCCCGCACGGGGCTGCGGTGTTTGTCAACCGTGGCGGCCATATTCCCGCGCCGATCCAGAGCCTGACGAACTGATCCGCGCGCCGCCCGGTGCGGGATCATCGAGAACCGCCGCCTCCGAAGGGGTGTCCATCTGGTGTTTCGGGTTTGGTACAGCAGGTTGTGTCAACCTGCTGGCGTGGACGTGGTAAGCACGGTGCAACGCCTTTCCAAAAGCCATCAGCCACTAAACCCTCCCTGCCTGGCTCACTGCTGATCAGGGGACAGAATAGCACGGAAACCATAGGTGATCCGGGAGGCATCCGGGTAGCTGAGGTTGCTGTCCGCAACCTGGCCGCTATTGGCGCCTTCGTCCCAACTACAGCCGCGTATCACGCGGCTCGATCCAAGAGCCAACGGGTGCTAGTTAAAACACCACTCCCACACATTTCCCGTCATGTCGTACAGGCCATACCCGTTCGCCACTAACGAACCCACTGGCGAGGTGTATGGCAACTCGCCGGTGCTGAACATCGGGTGATACTCCCGCGTCGAGCTAACATCGTAACTGTAGCCACTCATACTATAGTAGTTCGCCTGGTTGTGCGTGATCGTGTCCCCCCACGGGAATCGCCGCCCGCTGAGACCTCCACGCGCCGCATACTCCCACTCGACATCCGTCGGCAGACGGTAGCCAGCGGCCGTGCTCTGCACGACATCGTTGCTCTGGCCGGCCTTGTAAACGGCTCCGTTGACCGTGTATACCGCAGGACGCCCCTCCTTCTGACTGCGGGCGTTGCACCATTTCACCACGTCGTACCAGGAGACCGTCTGCACCGGATGGTTCGTCGCCTTGCCGGAGCCGGCGTGATCGAAACTGTGTGTATTGGGGTCACATCTCGATAATCTATAATTGCTCAATATCTATGCGTACCGGACTTGCCATG
>CAZGBW010000340.1:0-3119 GCA_964523995.1 uncultured Victivallales bacterium
TCCCTGGATTCGCGATGGACATGGCGCTATGTGAACGACAGCGCGGTCCAGGTGCGCATCGAGCCGGGCCTGTACTCTGCCATCCAGACGATCAATCTCGAATCCCTGGCGATGCCGATCAGTATCACGGGAACCAAGACCCTTCATCCTGCATTGGCCGTCGTGGCGGGACTCTCCTTGCGGATGCGGTATGAGCGTGTCGTCATGCCGCTGGCCGGCCTGGTGTGGCAGCCGGCGGATTACTTCCGGTTGGAGGCTCTGGTTCCGTCGGGACGCATGATCTTCTATTTTTCGCCAGAGTGGTCCTGCCGGTTTTTCTGGGATTGGGATAGCATGACGTACCAGCTGCCGGACGATGATTTTGATCGCAAGCGGGTGACGCTGGAGGAGAATCGCATCGGGCTCGGGGTGACGACCGTCATGACCCCGGAGTTCCGTATCGGTGTGGATGTCGGGGTCACGGGGGGGCGTTCCGTGGAGTTCGAGCGTGGCGGCAACACGGATGTGGACAGGGCCTTTTTCTTTCGGATCGGGGCGGGCGGCGCGTTCTAGTCCGTCACTGGAGCCGGGGCCTTGCAGAGGGCGTGAAGCCTTGTCCTGAGCTCGGCGATGCCCGCGCCTGTCTGGGTTGATATCTGGAGGGGTTTGAGCCGGGTCTTTCTCTTGAAGACGGCCAGATGCTCGGCCGCCTCCGGCAAGTCCATCTTGTTGGCAACCACCAGATGCGGGCGATTGGGAAGGTCCTTGTCGTAGAGGCGCAGCTCGCGCATCAGGCAGCGGTAGTCCTCCACCGGTTCCCTGGCGTCTACGCCAGCCATATCCACCACGATCAGCAGGAAGTTTGCACGCTCGATATGGCGCAGGAAGGCGACGCCGAGCCCGATCCCCTCGTGGGCTCCCTTGATAATACCGGGAATATCGGCCATTCGCAGCCGGGTGAAGTCATCGAAGACCACGGTGCCGAGCACCGGATTGAGCGTGGTGAAGGGGTAGGCGGCGATTTTCGGATGCGCATCGCTCAGGCATCCCAGCAGGGAGGACTTGCCGGCGTTTGGAAACCCGACGAGACCGATGTCCGCCATGATCTTCAATTCCAGGCGCAGTTCAAGCTCCTGTCCGGGTTCCCCGTCCGTGTGCTCGGTCGGGGCTTGATGGGTGGAGCTCTTGTAGTGGATATTGCCGCGCCCGCCGTTACCGCCGCGAGCGACGATCAACTCCTGGCCGGACGCGACGATATCGCCCAGCAGGACCCCGGTTTCCTTGTCCCAAACCTCGGTGCCGAGGGGAACCTTGATCATGCAGTCCTGCCCGTTCTTCCCGTGCTTCCGATTACCGGAACCGGCACCGGCATGTCCGGCCCGCAGATGCGGGGCGAAATAGAGGGCGATGAGCGAGTCCGTGTCGGGATCGCCGCGTAGGATGATATGCCCACCGCGTCCGCCATCGCCTCCGTCGGGACCGCCCTTGGGGACGAATTTCTCGCGACGGAAACTGGAGGATCCGTTGCCGCCATTCCCGGCAGCGGCGAACACAGTGACATTATCGACAAATTTGCGCGTTTTCAAAATGAGTCGCGATCATCCCGCGTCAAGCGCTTACGGCTTCCGCGGCGACGATGCTGACGACTTTCCCGTCCTTGTCGAACCGGACGCTGCCAGCCTTGAGCGCAAAGAGCGTGTCATCCTTGCCGCGCTTGACGTTCATGCCGGGAGCAAAGCGTGTGCCGCGCTGCCGGACCAGAATGGAACCGGCGGTGACGACCTGACCGGCGTAGCGTTTGATTCCAAGCATCTTCGGGTTGCTATCGCGCCCGTTTTTGGCGGATCCGCTGCTTTTCTTATGTGCCATGGTGACTCTCCTGGACTGTTGGCGTTCTGCCGGTTAGGCGATGCTCTCGATCGTAAGAACCGTCAAGGACTGGCGGTGCCCGATTTTCCGGGTATAGCCCTTGCGCCGCTTCTTCTTGAAGTTGAAGATCTTATCGCCGCGGATCTGGTCGTCCACCTTGGCGACCACGCTGGCGTTGCCGATGACCGGTGCGCCGATAGTCAGGTTCGTGCCATCGGAGATGGCCAGAACAGAGTCTATCTTGACCGAGGAACCGACTTCCGCGTCAAGTTTTTCGACTTCGAGGGTGTCCCCTGGCTTAACGCGGTATTGCTTGCCGCCGGTTTCGATAACTGCATATGCTTCCATGAATGACTTCCTTCGTACTGCTGCGCTCTGCTGAATTCCGGTTTCTTGAAAACCACGGGAAACTACGCGAAGGCGGATCGCATGTCAAGCCCTTGTTTCCGGATTTTATAAAATTCGGGAGGGCATCTGTGATTCGGTGCATGATGTTGACGATCCCACCGGCCTTGCGCCGGTGGTGAAGAAAGCGGGTTGTTGTGGCGCAACCCCTTTGTTTCAGCGTTTCCGTCCACCGGCGCAAGGCCGGTGGGCGGCAGTGGCGCACTTTGTCCTACTTGCTGAGCATATTGGAAATTCCGTCCCAGCTGTCGGGGGGTGGCGTCGTCCGGAATTCACGGCAGCGGGCGGCTAGGGCGACGGCGGGTCCGTCGCCAAGGGCTTCCAGCGGGGCGAGCATCGCCAGGGCCTCGTCCCAGCGGCGCTGCCGGTAGGCGGCGAGCGCGGCGGCATAGCGCTCAACCTGTCCGGCATAGTCCGCCTCGTCCCTGCGGAATCCGAGCAGCTCAACCATGTGCACGGCCTGCCGCTTGCCCTTGACGCGCACGGCGTCTATCTCGCGGAAGACGAACTCCGCCGGTCCGGCGGCGTCGGCGGTGCTCTGGCTGACGAAGACCATCGCCCCGTACATCTTGGTAATGCCCTGGATGCGCGCGCCCAGGTTCATCGTGTTACCCATGGCGGTGTAGTTCATGCGGTTCTCGGAGCCCATGTTGCCGATGATGACATCGCCCGTGCACATCCCGGTCCGGGCGAAGATCGTCGTACGGCAGCCCGCCTCCTGGAAGGCGGGTTGAAGGGTCTTGACCTTCTCGGCCATGCGTAGCGTGGCCCGGCAGGCGCGCGCGGCATGATCCGGCAGAAGGTTCGGTGCGCCGAAGACGGCGACAATCTCGTCGCCGATGAACTTGTCCACGAATCCGCCCTCC
>CAZGBW010000341.1:0-3115 GCA_964523995.1 uncultured Victivallales bacterium
TGCCGTTCTCACGGCAGGTCAGCGCAACCGCCTCCATGAGATCCTCGCGCGTCATGGGGATCTCCAGCGCGATCGCCTTGGCCGAATCATAAAGCCGGTCAATATGCGCCTTCAGCTCGAAAACCCGTCCACTGTAGGTCCGGATCCCCTCGAAAACGCCGTCCCCGTAAAGAAGACCGTGATCAAACACCGACACTTTTGCATCCGCCTCCGGAACCAGATCGCCATTCATGTATATCTTCATCATATCCTCCCGCCATTCACTTCGCAGGGGCACGCCATTTTCCCGCCCTGCCGTTGGTAGTTCCCACCAGTCTTGCATGAGAACGGACTGCATTCAATCTTTTCCGTTGATCATGGCGCGGAAAGTTTTTATGATGCCCCGTGTTGTTTCGGAAGAACGGATATTAACTAGACACAGGATGATGGCGCATGGCAGAGAAAAAAAGACCCCCCCAGCAGGACGACGACAATAACGAGAACGAAGCCCCGTTTGTTTTTGACGACGAGCATAAAGGGGAACGCCTGTTTTTCGTGGCGGCCGGCCGGTACGCGCAGTACACCGGACAGGGTGACTACCCGCCAGAGGTCACGCGATGGATGCAGCATCATGGCGGCGAGCTGCCGCCCTTCATGCCGCTGCCGGATCACCCGGTCGAGTTCCATGTGGATGAGGAGTGGGGGGGGCGCTACGTTATCCCATGGCCGGGGCATGGCCCGTTGCCGGAGCCCGTTCTCGATTACATCCGGGAGAACGGGGTTCTCCCGCGCAACTCGGCCGTCTGAGCGGCGTCCGCCCGGCGAAGGGCTTAATGATCACGGTCTGCCACGGCCCGCAAAGGAATATCATGAACGGTCTTGAAATCGCACCTTTCCTGAGGGGGCTCACGTTTGACGGCGAAAAAGGGAGCATTGTCGTCTTCCGGAAATCGCTTGATCATGCGCAGCTGCTCTGCTCGCCGGACACGCTGAAGGAGCGTTTCACCCCCGGCATCCGTTCGGTGGCCGTGGAAGGCGTCGGCGGCTTCCTGATCGGAAACGATTATGACGACGCCGTGAACGGTACCGCCAGCGCCCCGGTGCGCAGCGGGCGGGATGCGGTCGTCCAGAACAAGATCTGTGTCGTGACCGGCGGTGCCCAGGGGTTCGGCGAGGCCATCGTGCGGGGGCTGGTCGCCCACGGCGCACTGGTTTTCATCGCGGACATGAATATCGAGGGTGCCAACCGCCTGGCGGCGGAACTCAACCACGCCGCGGGCCGCACCGTCGCCTTCGGGGTCGGCGTCAACGTCACCGACGAGGATTCGGTCCGCACGATGATCGAGACCGTCGTGCACACCACCGGCGGCATGGACGTCCTGGTCAGCAATGCGGGCGTCCTGAAGGCGGGCAGCGTGAAGCAAATGACCCTGAAGGATTTCCGTTTTGTGACGGAGGTGAACTACATCGGTTTCTTCCTGTGCACGAAACACGCCGCTCCGGTGATGGAGACGATGAACCGCGCCACGGGCCGCTACTTCACGGATATCATCAGCATCAGCTCGAAGTCCGCGCTCGAGGGATCCAACCGGAACGGGGCCTATGCCGGTTCCAAGTTCGGCGTGGTCGGGCTGGTGCAGAGCTTCGCCAAGGAGCTCGTGGCCGACAATATCAAGGTCAACACCATCTGCCCGGGCAATTTTTTCGACGGGCCGCTCTGGAGCGACCCCGACCGCGGGCTGTTCGTGCAATACCTGGCCGCCGGCAAGGTGCCCGGCGCGAAGACCATCGCGGACGTGCGGCACTTCTACGAGAACCAGGTGCCCATGAAGCGCGGATGCTTCGGCGATGATGTCATGAAGGCCATTCTCTACACGATTGAACAAAAATACGAAACCGGCCAGGCCATTCCGGTTACCGGTGGCCAGGTCATGCTTAACTAGAAGGAATACCATGAGGACAAAAGCGGTGCGGTTGTACGGCGAGAAGGATCTGCGCCTCGAGGCATTCGATCTTCCGGAAATCAAGAACGACGAGATCCTGGCGAAAATCGTGTCCGACAGCATCTGCATGTCGTCCTACAAGGCGGCATCACAGGGCACGAAGCACAAGCGGATCCCCGGCAATGTCGCCGAGCAGCCGATCATCATCGGCCACGAGTTCTGCGGCGAGATCGTCCAGGTGGGATCCAAGTGGACCGGGCCGTTCAAGGCCGGGGACAAATTCACGATCCAGCCTGCCCTGAACGACCCGAATGGACCGGTCGGCATCCTTTCCGCTCCCGGCTATTCCTACCGGTACATCGGCGGGGATGCGCAGCACATCATCATCCCGGCCGCGGTGATGGAGTACAACTGCCTGCTTCCCTATGATGGCGAGGCGTTCTATCTGGGATCCCTGGCCGAACCGATGTCCTGTATTGTCGGGGCCTACCATGCCAACTACCACACCACGCTGGGCAGCTATATCCATGAGATGGGTATCGTGGAAGGCGGCTCCACCGCCATTCTGGCGGGCGTCGGGCCCATGGGGCTCGGCGCCATTGACTACGCGATCCACGCGGACCGCCGGCCGGCGCTGCTGGTCGTCACCGATATCGACAACGCCCGCCTGGCCCGCGCCGCCTCGATCTTCACGGTCGAGGAGGCCGCCGCCAACGGCGTCAAGCTGATCTACGTCAACACGGCGGAGGCCGGCAAGGGCGTGGAGTACCTGAAATCGCTGCCGCCCGGCGGCAACGGTTTCGATGACGTGTTTGTCTTCGCCCCCGTCCGGCCGGTCGTGGAGCAGGCCGACAAGCTTCTCGGGTTCAATGGCTGCCTGAATTTCTTCGCGGGACCGACCGACCCCGCCTTCAAGGCCGAGTTCAACTTCTACAATGTGCACTACGCGGCAACACACGTGGTCGGCACCAGCGGCGGCAACACCGACGATATGCGGGAATCCCTGAAGCTGATGACCGACGGCCGTCTGAATCCGTCCGTCATGATCACGCATGTCGGCGGCCTGGACGCCGTGATCGGCACCACCCTGCACCTGCCGGAGATCCCGGGGGGCAAGAAGCTGATCTACACCGGGATCCGGATGCCCCTGACCGCGCTTTCCGACCTCGGCACCAAGGACGATCCCTTGAGCA
>CAZGBW010000342.1:0-3108 GCA_964523995.1 uncultured Victivallales bacterium
CCAGGGTGCCGGTGCCGAACGAGTAGTGCGGCATGCCGGCCTGATTGATCTTCGCCCATTGGCTGGGATAGTTCTCGGCGATCTCCCGGCTGCCGGACACGACCGCCAGATAGCGCTCCTTGGCCAGCGCGGCTTCACGGGTGTAGCCGTACTTGCTGAGGATCTCCGCGTTCCAGAAGTAGACATGCGGCCAGGTCCGCCCACGCCAGTAGCCGAGCGGGTCGTAGGTCGCCTCATCATAGGCCACGCTGGGGAACGGGACCGCGCCCCAGAATTCCTTCGGGTTCAAAAGATGCCGCTCAATCGCCCGGCGCGCCTCGGCTTCCGGAAGGTCCACCCCGGCCCAGAGGGGCAGCAGGCTGAAGAAGGTCTTCACGCGGGTCGGCTCACCCGTGGTCGTGTCCCGGTCATGGAAGATCAACTCATCCGGATGCCAGAGATGCTCCATGATCTGCCCACTGATCCACTGCTGGCGTTGACGCCAGTGCCGGGCGTCCTCCGTCTTCCCCAAGGCAACGGCGATGGATTCCAGGCAGCGCATGTCCATCAGCAGATAGGAGCAGAGGCTGACGCTCTTGTGCGGCAGCAGGTTGTGGCAGGTCATCTTCGCGGGATCGGAGCTGAACGGCGCATAGCGGTCGTACAGCGGCGAGTTATCGGCCGGACAGCCCGCATTGCGCCATTCGGGAATGCCATCGCGGTCATGGTCGGCGACCTCGAACCAGCGCTCATGGAGGGTGCGCAGGCTGGGATATAACCGTGCCAAGGGCGCCTCCGCCTTGCCGCAGCGCCAGAGTTTGCACACCGCCCACGAAGCGATCGGCGCGTAACATTCCTGATAACGCTGACCGGGCGGAATCTCCGGATAGGCATTGATGAACGGCGGCGGCAGGCTGCCCGGACCCGCATGGTCAACATAGCATTCGACGATTTCCGCGGCCCACTCCGGATTGATCAGCCCCAAGGTCGGCAACGCGATCATCGAGTCCCAGAAGAAGTTCGTGGATGACCAGTTGATGGACGTGGACAGGGCGGCGAGTTTGTCTGAGAAATTCCCGAACCCCGGCGCCCGGACGGTCGCAGTCACGAGGTCATGCACCGCATGGATCCGCTTGCGGCGCCAGTAGTGGGTGTCGGGCTGACACGCCGGCAGTGCGGAAAGCCAGCCGCACCAGCGCGCCTCGGCCCCCTCCAGGGACTCGGGCGCGGCGGGAGATGGTGCAACCGCCCCGCTGAAACTCCACTCGAACGTCGCCGTAGCTGTTCCGCCCACAAGGGCGACTTCGCCGGCATAGGCCTGGCCCCCTTCGGCCACCTCAACGACAGGCAAACCCGCAGTGTCGTGCATGACCCTCCCCGCCTTCAGCCGCAGTTGCCACCCGAAGGCAATGGGCTTACGAAACAGCAGGTTCTGCCCCGAATACTGGATTGCCCAATCCCAGCCGTCATCCCCCGTTTCTCCGGCAACACTCATGCCGGCCCCGGCGAAGGCGCCACCGACGGCCAATCTCGGCACGGGCGCGCCAGTTTTCAGCGATTCCACCTGCCAACGGACGACAAGCCTGTCATTGGATGCAAACCACACCTCCTGGACGAGGCGCGTCCGCTCCGTCTGGCCCGTTTCCCGCCAGCCCCAGGGCCAAGACGAGCGTTCGGTAACCGCCACCAACTCCCATCCCTGCCCATCATCCAGCCACACCCGCAACGCGGGCTGCAGCGTAGGTTCACAAGACCCCAGGTGGAGCCCCTTGAGATAAAGCTGGCTGACACCGATCTGGTCGGAACCGGAAGCGGAGACGGCAACCGGCGCGTGGTGGTCGCCCAGCACGCAAAGATGGCCGTCATAGGAAACACTGTTCAGGAATTCTTCACCGGAAATTGTTGTGCTCATAAGTACCGTTTCATGGTTGTGTGCGTTCAAGCCTGCCTTCTATCATCGTCAACTTTCCACCACCAAGGCGCCATGGATATGGACGGCGGGAATCCGGGCCACGAGCGCGCCGTCCGCCCACTGCCAATCCACCGCGCCGTCTTCCAGCGCCCAGGCCACCTGGCGGGGCTTGGCTTTCAGGCGCATCCGCACCGTGATCGGGCCCAGCGGCGGAATCTCGTCAATCGCGCCGTTGTTGATTTGATTGGGGATGCCGCTGGCACGGTTGACCAGATGCACGAACACGGTTTTGCCGCGCCGGCGCAGGGTGACATCCACACAGATCGGCGCCTGGACGCGGATTTCCGGATCGGGCAGCAGCCGCTTTACCAGTTCACCGACAAAGCTGCGGGTCATGGGGTAGCGGTTGTTGGCAAAGTCCCTGAACAGATCGGCGGGCACATAGGCAACCAGGCCCTTGCCGACGCGGTTGACCACAGCGGCGGGATGGGGCAACAGGCAATCTTCGAGCAGACAGCCGTTCCCTAGTTTTCCAAAACACTCGGACGTAGTGGCCTCGCCCAATCGCCAGGTCTTGCTGTAGAGCGGCACTTCGCCATCGCCGGCTGGCACCACGTAGGCTTTCTCCGTCTGCACTTCGCTGCTGCGGAAACCCAGGAATCTCTCGCCGAAGCGGTCATAAAGGTCGCTTCCGGTCAGCAACAGGTTCCCGCCGCCCTCGGCATACGCCTGCAGGGCCGTCACCATCGCCTCCGACATCCGCGCCTGCTCGGGCACGACGATCGCGGGGAATTCCGCCAACCGCGGCAGCAAGGCCCACTCATCCAGGATATCGACACCGTAGTTGTTCTCCAGCAGCGCGAAGACCGCGCCCTGGACCGGCGCGGCATCGATATTCCACATCATGGTCTTGCCGCGCACGTCGCTGTAGAGATGGTGCTCGGAGTGCAGCACGGCGATCTGCGGCAGGGTCTCGGTATGCTGGCAGATCGCCCGGCGCGCCTTGACGAAGGCCGAGACTTCTGCCATCCGCCGCTGGCGCCACGGGATCAGGCGGCCGTCGCGCACCGGCGGATGCTCGTAAACTTGAACATTGCCGCCAAAGGCCAGCAGCACCGCCGCCTCCTGCATGAGCATCTGCGGCGGCTTGACCGTCCACGGCGAGTCGGGCTTGCCCATGCCGTGCGAGCAGTAGAAGTTCCACAGCATGATGTCCC
>CAZGBW010000343.1:0-3089 GCA_964523995.1 uncultured Victivallales bacterium
GCGCCGGGCAGGACCGTGCGGATGCACTGCTCCAGCCGGGCGCAGTAGTATGTGCTCATCCAGCGGGCGAGCGTGACGGTGCTGTCGTCAATGAACGGGTGGTCGCCGATCACGCGGTCAACCGGCTTTAGACCCTCGACCGCCGAGGACTCCGCCAGCGCGATGACGTAGCCCTCCGTGTGGCGATGGCCGAACGGCACGCTCACGCGGCTGCCGATCTGCACGATACCGACGAGGTCCGGGGGTACCGCGTAATCGAATTCGCGTTCCAGAGATATATCAACGATGACTTTGGCGATCATGGGGCAACTCTTATCTGTTCAGCCGCTGACATGAAAAACGCCTGGCTCCATATATCCAGCGAGCGGGGATCAGCTACAAAGCGTTCAACTTCCCGTCGTGCCTGATCAATATCAAGCGTGGCGATACGCTCGGCCATCCGCTGGCGCCATGCAGCTTCGGTTAGCGGTGTGATTTCGCTCCAGTGGCCGCTTTGCCGCATGCGCTGTTCCAAGTGGGACAGGCGTATCTCGGGTGCATGGCCTGCGTACCATGCAAGATCGTACCAATCGCGGCCTTTCACGCGGTTCTTCCAGCCCCGGCAGAGAGCGGCATGCATCTTGCCTGCCAGCATATCCGGCATCGCGTAGGCACGCACCGCGAACGGGACGGGACGGAACAAATAGCGCATTTCGGTTATAAATCCCGGCGGTGGATCAATATCCACCTCCAGCTTGATGGTGACCTTCTGTCCATGCGGAATCAACCGTGTCAAGGCATCGCCGGCTGACAGCACGAGTAATTGCTGTCGCGTATCGCCTTTGAGGAATGCGGACCGGATGGCAGAATTTCCTGGAGGGCGGGATTCCATGCTCAGATCGAAGCCAAAGGCAGCCAGCTCATCGCGCAATCCCGGGGCGTAAGCCGTAAAACTGAATGCGGGATCCGGGTGCAATAGGGAGAAGTCCAGATCCTCAGAGAATCTGTCCAACCCATTCAGAAGCCGCAGAGCGGTGCCGCCGTAGAAAGCCGCCTGTCGGAAGAAGCCGCCCCGCCATAGGCCAAGCAGCGCGACTTGCTGTAGAATTTCGCGCAGTGCCCTGACGGTCTCGTCAACGGTTTGCGGGGCATAATGGTTGAGCATATCAGAGACGGCACTATGCATGGGGTTGCTCCTGGTTTGTCGTTCTCATGTCCATCTGCAGTTGACTGACCAGGCCAGCCAGCAGGTGGACCTTGCGGGATTGGTACAGAGTCGCTGTCAGTTCGATTTCTTCCGGATCGAGGGTTGCCAGGGCAGAGGCACTGACACGGCGATCCACCGTCAGGTAGTTCAACATCTCGGTTCGAGTACGCAGCGCGACGCCGCGGTTCTCCCGTAGCATATCGGCCATTGCCTTCGATGGGCTGGCCATCAGAAAGGCGGAGTCCTGGTCAAGCGGGACGCGCACAACACCAATGCAAAAGCCGTTACGGGGTGCAGGGCGGTAGACATAGCGTCCCAGCGGGGTATCGTACGACTTTGGGCGCCCGATGCATACCGATGTGACGGTATTCACACCTTCGGGAATCAGGCCGTGAACGGAGAGGGCATAATCCAATGAAATATACGATGGACCGTGAATCAAGTTGGCTAGTTGTTCGCGGCTCCATGGATGTTGCGCATAGTCTGGTCCGAAAACGTACAATCCGCTGCGAACACGCACAATCACCTGTTGTCGCAGCAAGGCGGTAATCTTGTCGCGCGGAGAGGCGTAGTCCTGAAGAGCCGCCAAAAGCGTCGGCGCGTCGAAAATATCCTGCTGTATTTTCTTTCGCAAAGCTTGCATGGGATTCAATATGACAAATTGAACGTGGCATGTCGAATAATATTCGACTTATCATGTTGGATTTGTCGGTTCGGTGGCAGGATACGCCCGATGACGGATTGAACGCGGTATGTCGATTGACATTCGACAAGGGGTGTTGAACATGCCGTACCTGGCATCTGAATCGCTTATGGAACTTGAGTAGGACCGGCATCCTTGCCTGTCCCGCCAAAGGAATGGAGAGCTTGATTTCCCTCTTCGCGATCCAGCGCGATATCAGCAATGACATGGGCGATCGCGGGGCGACTTTGGCGGAACGCCCAAAAAGGCGAAAAAAAAGGAGCGCCGCAGCGCTCCTTTTTCCGGGGGATCCTCATCCGGTGCATCACGGAACCAGAATCGGGTAAGACTGGGATCCCGCCCCTCCGGTGGGGTGGAAGGAATTCTGGTTGAACTGCTTTCCGGGGATCACACGGACGGCACCCCCCTTGGTGACCACGATGGCCAGTTTGTCGCCGAACGGATCCGTGGTTGCACTCAGGGATACGGCCCCGTTCAGGTTGTTTCCGGCGAGCGTGATATTGCGCGAGAACAGGAGCGGCACGGAGGCTGGCGTGCGGTCGGTGATGTCCGTCGTGATACACCATGCATTGTTGGCCGCCAGGAACAGGGTGGAGTTGGTGGTTGCCGCCGGGGTCAGGCCGGGGGCGGCGAAGAAGGAGAAGTCCACGCCGCTGATGACCCCGCTGTTGACGGCATTGATGAAGTAGGCGGTGCTGGTCGCGTAGTTGTTCGTGTGCCCCGCGACAGAACTCGGGTACACGCCATCCATATCCAGCGCCACGCGCTGGACATTCTCGTCAAACAGGGCGAGGTAAATCTGGCGACCGTTGTTGCCGATGCGGATGGCCTTGGCCTTGTCGAGGGCACCCTGGATGGCCGGGAACAGGAGGGCGGCCAGAATGCCGATGATCGCGATAACCACGAGCAGCTCGATCAGCGTGAAACCTTTTTTTGATTTTTGACGGCATGCGTTAATCATGATTCTCTCCTTCAATGGACCCTGTTTGTAAAAAAAGAACTCCCACGTTGGCTGTATAGTATCCGACACCGCCGATGCGGTCAAGCAGGGAAAAACAGCGGGCCATTTGTTTTCTGCTTTTCCCGGCTGGCGAAATCCGATAGGGTTCGGCGCATTCGTTAATGGATTAATGGAGAGGCCCTCAATGCAACCGAATCCCTGGATCGAGAACGTGCCCGTCTACGAGCCCGGCCGCCCTA
>CAZGBW010000344.1:0-3076 GCA_964523995.1 uncultured Victivallales bacterium
CTCCGGAATCCAGCGCCTCCAGGATCAGCCCCCGCTGCCGGGCACCCAGCCCGAACACGTCGAAGCTCTTCTCGATCCGGGCCCGCTCGCTTTCCCTTGTCATCTCCCGGCTCATGCCGCCGCCCCCCGCATCGCCGCCTCCCGGATCAGCAGGGCCACCCCGCCGGTGAATCCCACCAGCAAGGTGCCGCCGATGATCCCCACGACCCACAGGAGCAGCCGCAGGGCCTGCTCGTGCCGGTCGATACGCGTCTGCATGCTGACGCTGCCATTATCCTTGAAAAGCCGCTTCTCGATGCCGTCAAGCTTCGTCAGCAGTTCCTGCTGTTTCTCTAGCATCGACGCACTATGCCGCCCGCAGGCGTCCTGCGTTACATAACGTGTTTCTGGCATTTCTCTTCTCCTATGGGTTGGTCGTCAGGGCATTGGTTGTTGTCCCGTCCGAGGTTACGTAATACAGGTTCGCTCCGTCGCCGAAAAGCCGGTCTCCGCTCGTGAAGACCAGCTCCATGATGCCCGTGACATGCAACGCGCCGTGCGCATCCGGCAAAATCACCTGCCCGAACAAATCCAGTCCGGAAGCGGTTAGGGGACCGAATAGCGCTGTCGGCCGCGCATACGGTCCGGACGGCCATGTTTCCCCGAATCCTTGGCTCCCGCTACGGTAGAAGGTTGTGACCAGATTGCTCTGGTAGTAAATGCCCTGCGCGACCGTCACCGGCGCATCACCCTCGAAATAGACAGCCGTCAGATTTGTGCAGTTGTAGAATACCCATTCCCCCATATTGGTTACGGTGCTGCTGAAATGCGCTTCCCGGAGGCCGGAACTATGGAACCCGAAGGGCTCGATGTGGGTGACGCTATCAAGCCCGGTCACCCGCTCCAATGCATAGCACCGGGCAAAGAGCGAGTTGCCTATCACCTGCGCCGTGCCGCCAAGGTCGGCGCTGATCAGGTTGTCGCACTCGTAAATCGCTCGCTGTTCAAGCGTATGGACGGAGGAGGGGACCTCGATATGCAGGACATCGCCCTCGTCCTCGAACGCCCCCCAGGCCAGCACTGTTACCGGCTGGCCGTTGATGAACGGCGGAATCCGGACCGTTCCGCCCGCACCCGTATAGTCCTTGATGGTGATCCCCGTGCTGTTGGTCTGCACGGTGAAGTCCCCCGGTGGACTATAGGCGTCCAGCGCCCACTGCGCCTTGTCGGCCTGCAGGACCGTTGCCGGCCAGTTTGTCCGGCTGACCCCGCCCAGCGCCAGCGATTGCGCCGACACCGCCCCCGCGTTGGTCAGCGCGTTCCCCTTCAGGTCCACTCGCCATTTTCCCGGACCGAACTGCTCGACGGCAAACTCGGTCCTCTCGCTTAGGACATCGATAATCGCCAGCCCGAGCTGGTTGATCTCGATCAGCCGCTCGCTGTTGCCGATCTGGGTATCCCCGGCAATCGTGTTCGTTCCATACGCCGTGCCGAGCTGGACGTTCCCGCCGGCGGAAATGTCGCCGCTCGCGTTGACGCTGCCCTCGACAGCCAGGCTGCCAACCGATACATCCCGATCTACGGCAGACACGATCATCGTGCCGCTCTCGCCGCCCGCGATAAACATGCGCAAGGTCGGCGACCACTCGACCGCCCACCACGGCTCGACAACCGGGGTTGGCTGCAACGTCCAGTTGTAGGCATCCCTTGAGCGCATGACCTGGCCGGAATACGACACCGCGACAAAGCATCTCGCTTCCGGTGACCAGCAAACCCGATTCCAGCCCGACTTCGGGGCGGCTGGGACCTCGGACCAGTTCACACCGTTCGGTGATACGATCACACTCGCGTATGTCCCGCCTCTCGATCCGACAGCGACGAACACCCCGAGCTCGGGCGACCAATCGACGTCCAGGAAGTAGTTCGCGGGCACGGTTGGATATGTCCAAGTCACGCCATCTTCCGACATTGCGATCCGCGGTCCGATGCCGCCGCTGGCTGCTGCGAAAAGCCCCAGCTCGGGGGACCAGCATACATGACTCCACAGACCGCTGGATGTGGCCGTCGTCCAGGTCAGTCCGTCCGGGGACGTCGCGATCCTGCTTGCCCCGACGGCGACAAGCAGTCGCAGCTTCGCCGACCAAGCCACGCCGCGCAGATTCCCCGACGGAGGGGTGGGGGCCGTCTGCCAGTTGATACCGTCAGCGGAGATAGCGACACCCGAGCTATTATCAGTCACGACAACGAACAACCCCAGTTCCGGTGCCCACACGACATCGGTCGCATAGGCTACCGGGGAGTTCAGCGAGGCCCAGCCGACGCCGTCACGGGAGTAGGCGATCTTCGAGGCGGATACCGCCACGAACAGGCGAAGCTTCGGCGACCAGGCTATCGCCGCCCATTTGTTGCTCGCCGGTGCATCCCCTTGGACAACCCAGTCCTTGCCCGCGTCATATCGAACCGCACTGTCTACGGCGATGCCGGGGATACTCCGGCCCGCTTCGTCGTACACCCCCGAGGACACCAGTCGGCCCGCCTGAACCGCCCCGCTTGCCGAAAAGTCCCCGACCACGTCCACTTCCCCGGTATGATTCGTTTGGACCGCCCCGGCCGCCTGGTTGCTCACCGCCGCGCCCCAGTCACCCCGGTACGCGGTTGCCGGGCCAGTGCCGTATGCCGTGGCGCCGCCCTGCGGCACCCCGTCATTCCGCCATCCGGCCAGCGCTGACGCCGGTCCGGCCGTGCAGGCCGCCCACAACACCAGTTTCGCCAGCCGCGCCCTATTCACAAATCACCTCCACGACCCCTGCCGCCGGTGGCTCGACGGACACCACCAGCGCATTGGTCCCGCTGAACCAGAAGACGCCATCGAACATGTACACGTAACTCAGGCCCGCGCCTGTCACCTCCGCGATCACATAGGCCAGCCCGAACGCCTGCCGCCCGATCCGCACCGTCCGCGCCGCGGCCTCATCCAGGACGACCGCCACGCTGACCGGCTTCCACACGTTGCCGCCCCCGAAGGACACCCGCGCCACGCCATTCGTACCCAGCGCCACCTGCCGGCTGAACCCGGCCGCCCGTGCCCCCGCCGCGC
>CAZGBW010000345.1:0-3067 GCA_964523995.1 uncultured Victivallales bacterium
TCTCGATTTCCGACCAGTAGCCGAAATGGTGTTCCGGGATATGGATGAAGCGGGCTTTCTTGATTGCACGGATCATGTGGCTCTTAATGCATTTGCAGGCATAGGTGCTGAACCGGACAGGCGCATCCGGTGATTCTCCGCCGCCCCCGGTGTCATAATTCTGAGCGGCCTTCATGAGGCCGACATTCCCCTCCGCGATCAGGTCCAGAGCCGTAATGCTGACGGAAACATGGTACTTTTCAAACTCCTTCTGGCAATGCACAACCAATCGCAGATTGGCATGAATCAGTTCGGAAACCGCCGCTTCGACCTGTTCCGCGTTGCCGCAGGTCTGGATAATGCGCGAAAGCTCCACTTCCCGGTCCGGCGAGATGCGCGGGTACGCGGATATATCCTGGATGTAACGATTGAAAGCGTCTGACTCGGTCATGGTCTATGCTCCTTCAAAAATATGGGTATAGTGCTTTCCTGTACGCGGCAACTATATAGCCGGAACCGTGCCAACCGTGGAACGCCGCCGGAATCGGCACGCCGTTTCTTTGAAAAGCATTGACCAGCAGGCCTGAACGAACAATATTCCGGGCGAATGACGCAAAAGGCCAGGATCCAGGGCGCCGGGAGATCGGCAGGCGTCGCCCCATGGTGTATACAGCAGAACGCAGTCTTTAGGAATGTGTGTACGGTTATACCCGGAAGGGTGGGGTTCCGGGTTCAAGCCGGGATTCGGATCGTGCCGTGCGGGAAATCGCGGTTTGCGGTTTAAATTCCGATGTGGTAGAACGATTCCCGCACGGGTTGATTTCAGCACAAGGAGACGATCATGGCGAATGTACCGAGTCGGGCGAATACGGATGATTCTGAGTCGGAGGTCTGGAATGCGATAGCGGCTTTCGAGAAGATCCTGGAAGCCATTCCGGATGACCGGTCCTCGCTGGAGACGCTCTTTCACGCGTATGAGCACATCGGAGACCGGGCGCGCGCGCTGGATTACCTGGTCAGGCTGGTCGAGGTTGTCACCGGGGAGCAGGATGCGGAGACGGCTGCATATATCATCGAGAAGCTTCAGGAGTACGGGACGTCCGACGGGCGGATCCCCGGCTGTCTGCAGAGTCTGCGGGCGGTAATGGCGGCGGTCGCCACGCAGCCTGCGCCTGTCGAGGCCGCGCCGATGCAGGAGGTCCCGGTCAAGTTCCGTGTCGCCGATGAATTGAGTTTTGCCTGGAGGCTGTTTGAATCCGGTGAGATCACCCAGGAGGAATATGCGGCGGTGGCGCATGATCTTGCCGAGCTTTCCGTGGACGGGCATCTTTCCACCGTTTCCGTGCTGCATGTGCTGGAGGGCCGGGCGTTCAGCGGCATGGAGCGCGTGATGGGGTTCGTGTCGCGGGAGGCGAAGACGCCGATCATCTCGCTGCAGTCCTTTGGCTCGCAACCCGGGTCGGCAGCGCTCCTGTCGCGGGAGTTCATGATTCGCCGCGGAGCCCTGGTGTTCGATATGCTCAAGGAGGACGCGCTGGTGGCGGTCATGAACCCGTTTGACCGGACACTGCGGGCGGATATCGAGAAGGCGACCGGTCGCGCGTGTCATTACTTCATGGTGCTGCCGCGGGATTTTGACGCGGCGGTGGCGGCGGTGCCTGGTGGCTGATGACAACGCACCGTAAAGAGCGCCAGGCGGAGCAGGCGGCGGCATTCGAGCGGATCGTGTCGCACTACGAGGCCCGGCTGATCCGCTATGCGGCACGGGTTACCGGCAGTGGCGATGTGGCGCAGGATGTGGTGCAGGATACGTTCATCCGCCTGTTCCGCCACTGGAACGGGGACTTGGAGCCCTCGCCGGGCCTTTCGGGATGGCTTTACCGCGTGGCGCACAACCGGTCGGTGGATGCCGTTCGCCGGCGTTCACGGCAGGCGGACGTGGAGACACGCCATGCGGCGGAGCAGCCGGAGAGCGAGCCGCCTGCTGTTGACGCGGATGTCACGACCGCGTTGCGGGCGCGGAGCGCGTTGCGGTCGCTCAGTCCGCGCGAGCAGCAGCTGGTGATCCTGAAGGTGTATGAGGAGAAGTCATACCGGGAAATCAGCGAGATCACGGGCTTAACATCCGGCAATGTCGGATACATACTTCACCATGCCATGCGGAAGATGGCGCAGGTGCTTAAAAAAGGCGGGAGCCAATGAACCTGACGGATGACAACGTTCTGGCGGAAGAGCCGCCGCGCCCCGGGGGGTCCGGTTCCGGCCGTCTTCTGGGGTGTGACGATATCCAGATGCTGCTTTCCGCTTACATGATGCGGGAGCTTGGCGATGTGCAGTCCCGTGTAGTGCGCGAGCATCTGCGGACCTGTGATGCCTGTCGCCGCGAGGCGGCCGAGTTCCAGGAGATGCTCGATACGCTGAAGGCCGGGGCTGGCGAGGCGCAGGCCGGGGCCGGTGTCCGGTTGAGCGATGAGCGGCGTGCCCGCATCCTGCGCGCGGTGTTTCATCCGGTGATGGACTGGATAGACCGCCATCACCGGCTGGTCTCTGCGGTATTGGCGGTGCTGGTGGTGCTGGTGGTGCTGGTGGTTTTACGGCATGCGGCCATTTTCCGGCGGCAGCAGCTCGAGGAGGGGATCCCGATCTGGCGGATGTTCAAGAGCGGACAGCTACCCGAGCTGGTGGAAAAGGAGCGGCTCCGGCATGCGGATGAAACGGCCTCGCCGGCAAAGAAGGGAGCAGAATGATGCCCGAATCCAACGGGCGCTCCCGGGTTAGCGGGGTCTTCCGCAGAATCAGAGTTGACGGGGTCGGTCATTGGGGTGCCATTGAAGGCGGCATTCCGCAGTAACCGGCACGGCCACGAGAAAATGAGAAAAATACCGACGCAACGGTCATGCGGCCCACCAGTCACTCGATCGTCAATGTGCATGCCGTGCCCTGGAGAATTGAGGACGCCCCAGACGCCAGGCTGGTCTGGGTGGATGCAGGCACCCGTCGCTGAGCAGGAGAGCTTGATGATGAGCAGTATGGCATGTCGCGGGAGGCTGGCGCCGAGTCCGACGGGGGCGCTGCACCTGGGCAATGC
>CAZGBW010000346.1:0-3045 GCA_964523995.1 uncultured Victivallales bacterium
TACCCGCGTGATCCGTTTTTTGCCGAAAAAGCCGGCCGCATCCTGGATCTTTACGCCGCTGCGTTGCAAGCCATTACGCATGTTTATCGGAATCGAGACCGCAATCTTGGGTGTGCGTTGGATGTGCGTCGTGGGGCGGGCATGCCTGCCCGCCCGTGAGCATAAGGCGGTTGCACGGGATCGAACAGGCCGCGCCGTTCGGGATCCGGATATCCTTTGGCGATTACGCCCGGACGGGCGTGATCGTCACCGCCGCCAACCTGGTCATCCTCATGGGCTGGATATGGCTGCGCACACCGTGATGTCAGTATTTCACGGAACAGCCGTTCCGGGTTCCGCTGCCGCTCCTGCCGACTCCTCCCCGTATTGCCGCAGTTTGCGGTGCAGCGTCCGGCGGCTGATGCCAAGCACCTCGGCCGCCTTGGTACGGTTGCCCCCCTGGCGCTCGATCGCCGCGAGGATCATCGCCCGCTCGCTATCGGCCAGCGACCGCCCTCCCGGCAAGCCCGCGGTCCCTGCCGCCAGCCCGTCCGCGGGCGCGCCACCCTTGATCTCGCTGCGGATATTCGGCGGGATATCCCGCGCGGTCAGCCGGTCTCCCCGCGAGAGAACCACCATCTTCTCGATGGTGTTGCGAAGCTCGCGCACATTACCCGGCCAGCGGTACCCCGCAAGCAAGGCGACCGCATCGGGGGTGATTCCCTCGACCGGCTTGCCGTTTTTCTCGGCAAACTCGCGTATGAACGTCGTGCAGAGCACCGGGATGTCATCCAGGCGGTCCCGCAGTGGCGGCAGTGTGATATTCACCACGTCCAGGCGGAAAAACAGATCCTCCCGGAATTTTCCCTGCTCCACCCAATCCCGCAGGTTCCGGTTCGTGGCGGCAATCAGGCGGATGTCCACCTCCACGGGCGAATCCCCGCCGACGCGCTCGAAGCAGCGCTCCTCGAGCACCCGCAGCAGTTTCACCTGCACCGAGGCGTTGATCTCGGAGATCTCATCCAGGAAGAGAGTCCCGCCGTCGGCCAGCTCGAACCGCCCCTTGCGCCGAGCCGCGGCACCCGTGAACGCCCCTTTCTCGTGGCCGAAAAGCTCACTCTCGAGCAGGGTGTCCGAGAGCGCGGCACAGTGTACCGCCACGAACGGTCCCTTTGTCCGGGTGCTGAGCCGGTGGATGGCGTGCGCCACCAGTTCCTTTCCGGTACCGCTTTCCCCCTGCACCAGCACCGTCGCCTGTGTAGGGGCCGCCTGCCGGATGACCGCGAACAGTTCCTGCATGACCGGTGCCGAGCCGACCAGGCTCTCGAGTCCGAATTTGTCGTTGAGCTGCTCGCGCAACTGCTGGTTTTCCGCCTCCACGTCCCGCGAGCGCAGAGCCCGCTGCAGCAGCATGTCCAGATGGTCCAGATTCACCGGCTTCATCAGGAAATCATAGGCACCGGCCTTCATGGCCTCGACCGCGATCTCCACATTGCCGTATGCCGTCAGCAGGATCGGCACCAGTGCCGGCTGCCGGGCACGTGCCCGCTGGAGCAGTGTCAACCCATCCATGCCCGGCATCCGCACATCGCTCAGCAGGATGTCCACATCGTCGCCACCCAGGATGGATAGCGCCCGTTCGCCACTTTCCGCGGTCAGTACATCGTAGCCAAGCCGCAGGGCCCGCTGCAGGCCGTCCCGCGTATTCTTGTCGTCGTCCACGATCAGCACCCGCGGCCGTTTTCCCGCCTCCTTCATCACCGTCCCTCCTTCTGCCCATGGTCGACCTGGGCGATGTTCTGCGCCAGGGGCCCTCCCGCCGGTGCCGCCAGCAGCCGCATGCGCCGTTCGGCGAACGGCAGGAAAATGGCGATCCGGGTTCCCTCCTCCGGCTTGCTCATCAGCTCGATATGCCCGCCGTGATCCTGGACAATCCGCTGCACGATCATCAGTCCCAGCCCTGATCCTGTGGATTTCGTGGTGTGGTACGGTTCGAAAACCCGCCCGAGATGTTCAGGGTCAATGCCGGTCCCGGTATCCTGAAAGGTGATTTCCAGGTGCGTCGTCCCTGCCGCCAGCGTTATGGTCAGTCGTCCGCCATCCGGCATGGCCTGGAACGCATTCTTCACGATATTGAAAAACGCCTGCTTGATCTGATCGCGGTCCACCCGGATTTCCGGTAGCGATGGCGGCGCGAGAATGTCAATCTTGATGTCACGGTTGGCCACCTCATGCCGCATCAGTGTCAACGCCTCCTCCAGGAGGGACTGCATCTGCACCGGTGCGAGTTTCGGCTTCGAGGGTCGGATCGCCCGCAGGAACTGAGTAATGATCAGATCCAGGCGGGAGACTTCCGTCCGGGCGATTTCCACCAGCTCGTGGAGATTATCCAGAGCGGAGGGTAGCTGTGCCGCCATGTCCGCCGTGACGCCGTCGTGCTCCATATCCGCCTGCACGCCGCGAATCTCGCGGTCCAGGAGCTGCAGGTGGATATTGAGCGCATTGAGAGGATTGCCGATCTCGTGGGCCACGCCCGCCGCCAGGAGCTGCACCGCATTCAGGCGTTCGCTCTCCAGGAGCGAGGCCTCCTGCACCCGGTCGCGCGTCACATCCCGCAGGATGACCACCACCCCGCTGTCGCGGTTGTCCTCCGCCGAGAGCGGCACCACGTAGAAACTGACAATCCGGTGCGCCGGATACGTGATCTCCACCTCCCGGGTGATCAGCCGCGACCATTCCCCCTCGTCAAAATCCAGGATACGATCCCAGTCCAGATCCTGCATGTATTTCGTGATGGGTCGCCCCGTTGCCGTCTCGGGATTGAAGCCGAGAAGCTGTCCTGCCGCCCGGTTGGCATAACTCAACCGGCCGGAGGCATCCACGACCAGCACGCCTTCCTGGATGGACTGGAAGATCGTTTCCAGAAGCCCGCGCTCGCGCGCCAGATGCAGGAAATGCGCCTGGAGGCTTTCCGGATCCACCCGGTCAAGCCGGTTGATCAATTTTTCAAGAAAAACCGAATGCATGGGCATATAGACTCCTTCAAAATAGCGTCAATATGTCTCT
>CAZGBW010000347.1:0-3045 GCA_964523995.1 uncultured Victivallales bacterium
CCGCGACCTGGCCGTTGATTCCAACGACCGGATCCTGGTGGCCGATCCGGCCCGTTGTCAGGTGCGGGTTTTTGAACGAAAGAAATGAGGGGGCTATGCAGGAACCTCGGAACATAAGCAGTCGTCGGGATTGTCTCCGGCTGTTGGGACGTGTTTTCCTATTGGGGGCGGGAGCCGCCGGTGCGGCGGGGCTCTTCCGTCGCGGGCAAGTGACACTGGCGGGGCAGACCTGTGTGAATCAGGGGATCTGCTCAACGTGCGGGCGCCATGCCCGCTGCGGCTTGCCAGCGGCGCTGTCGCGTCGTATTGAAAAACGTGTGAAAGCAGGGAAGGTCGGTTGACGACCACGGCGACGACTACGGATGACGAGGGGATTGCTTCTAATCGTTCACCGTAGTCGTCGCCGTGGTCGTGAACCGAAATAGAGTGAAAACAGAGAACCATTTCCAGCGGAAGGAACAAATATGAATGCGGATGAGCGACAAGCCGATCCAGCCCCGGATGGGGTGGTGAGCCGCCGGCAGTTGCTGCGGGATGGCTTGCGAGCCATGGCTGCTGCCGCCGTGGGGGTGGTGTCCGGTTTGGCGGTCACCCGCGAAGGCACGGCAGCGTCGGTCTGGCAACTGGATCCCGCCAAATGCGTGCAGTGCGGTCGTTGCGAGACCGCCTGCGTCCTGATGCCATCCGCAGTGCGCGCGGTCCACGCCTACGATCTGTGCGGTTACTGCAAGCTGTGCGGTGGGTATCACCATCCCCAGGCCAAGCGCATCGACACCGCCGCCGAGAATCAGCTCTGCCCGACCGGGGCCATTCGGCGTACCTTTATCGAGGATCCGTTCTACGAATACACCATCATCGAGGAACACTGCATCGGGTGCGCGATCTGCGTGAAGGGTTGTGCGCAGTTCGGCAACGGTTCGCTTTTCCTGCAGGTCCGGCACGATCGCTGCGTGAACTGCAACCAATGCGCCATTGCCGTGGCCTGTCCCGCCGGTGCCTTCCGGCGCGTGCCTGCCGATCAGCCCTACCTGTTGAAAGGACAGCAGGATGACGCATCCGCATAGACTCTCCAGGCGCCTGTTGCGTTGGGGATTCGGCACCTGCCTCTGGCTGGCCTCGCTGCCGGTAGCGGCGGCACAGCGTTTCCCGCGCCCGGATTTCAAAACGGGCTATGCCGTCCCGGCCACCACCGTTCCGGCGGCGCACGGACTGTGGCTGGACTGGCTCGATGTGGCGGTACTGGTCGGGGCGCTCGTGCTGGCCGGCCAACTCGCGCACCGGGTCCGCTCGCGTCGCGGATTGTGGCTGCTGACGCTGTTCTGCCTGGGTTGGTTCGGCTTCTGGCGGCGGGGATGCGTTTGCGCGGTCGGGTCCTTGCAGAACCTGGCGCTGGGCTGGGGCGATGCCGGTTATGCGGTCCCGCTGACGGTCATCGCCTTCTTCGCCCTGCCGTTGGTGTGGACCCTGTTTGCGGGACGCACCTTTTGTGCGGCGGTCTGCCCGCTTGGTGCGATACAGGAACTGGTGCTCTGGCGTCCCATGAAGACACCGGCGTGGCTGAATCACATCCTGGGCCTGATCCCCTGGCTCTATCTCTATGCCGCCGTGCTCTTCGCCGCCACCGGCGCGGGTTTCATCATCTGCCGGTGGGATCCCTTTGTCGGTCTTTTCCGGCTGGGCGCCCCCTTGCACATGGCGCTGGCGGGTGGATTCATCCTCGTGCTGGGCCTGTTTATCGGCCGGCCATACTGCCGTTTCCTGTGTCCCTACGGGGCATTGCTCGGGCTCATGTCGCGGTTCTCCCGGCGGCATGTCACGATCACGCCAGCGGCATGCGTGCAGTGCCGGCTTTGCGAGAACGCCTGCCCCTATGACGCCATCCGCGCGCCGGTTCCCGCCGCCGCGCCCGAGACGCGGGCGAAGGGGGTGCGTCGGCTGGCGCTGATCCTGGGGTTGGCACCGTTGATCGTGCTGGCCGCCGCGGCGACGGGCCGGACTACCGGTCTCCTGATGGCTCGGGCACATCCCCAGGTGGCCCTGGCGCTTGAACTTCATCGCGAATCCGCCAAGGCGATGCATGGGCCGAGTCTTGAACGCGATGCCTTTTTCACCTCAAGGATGCCAGAGGGGGAACTCCACGCCGCGGCCAGAAGGGTCCAGGGCCGGTTCGCCGGCGGCGGCATCGTCCTCGGTGCCGTCCTGGCGCTGACCGTTGTCGCCCGATTACTCGGTCTTTCCATCTGGCGCTCGCGGACGGACTACGAGCCGGACCGCGGCCGTTGTTTCAGTTGTGGCCGTTGTTTCTCCTATTGCCCGGTGCGGCCTGCGGAAGGGGGCAAGGGACGTCCATGACACCGATACCCGCATCTTCTGATCCATCCCTGCCTGTCCGTGTGCTGCTTGGCCGGCGGCTGGCGGTGGTCTCCGGCGTCTTCCTGATGGTCGTCTCCAGCATCATGCTGCTGAACGTCTACCTGCTGCGCGCCATCGATCCGCTGGATTCGCCGGCACTCAGGGCACTGGTCGCGCAGCTTGACCGCGATGCAGGCAATACCGAGCTGCGGCAGCAGGTGCGCGAGCTGGACCTGCTGGCGCGCCGGGCTTTCTTCGTGCGGCAGTGGCAGATCCAAACCGGTGGTATCCTGCTGGCTGTCGCCGGCATGGTGTTTATCGTGGCGATGCAACTCATGACAGACGGACGACGGCGGCTCCCCGACCTGAAGCGCTGCACCGGGCTGGATGCCCCCTGGCCGATGGCCGCGCGCGCCCGGTGGATGATCACGGTTGGCGGTCTGTTGCTGATGATGACGGCATGGGGCGTATACCTGATTGCCGGTCGGTATGCACTGGTCAGCGACCTGCATCCCGGTGTGGAGCCAACGGTCGGTGCCACCGGGGCGAAGGCCGTCGTGACGCCCCCTACCCTCATTACGGCGGGGCCGCTCGATACCCCCGCCTGGCCTGCGGAATTCCGTCGCCACTGGCCCTCATTCCGCGGCCTGGGAGGGTTGGGGCTGGCACCCGCCGCCGATCCGCCCACCGCCT
>CAZGBW010000348.1:0-3025 GCA_964523995.1 uncultured Victivallales bacterium
TGCGTCCATGCTCCCGGAGGGTGAGGGTGCCCAGCGTGTAGTGGGCCAGGACGAATGTGGAGTCGAGGTACAGGGCGCGCTGTAGCGCCTGTGCGGCATCCGCCGGCCGATGCTGCTCCTCAAGGATGGTGCCCAGCAGATAGTAGAAACCGGGGTTGACCTTGTCAGCGGCGATTGCCCTTTGCGCCCAGTCCGCCGCCTGATCGAGTTTCCCCTGGTTTGCTTCGATGCGCGCCATGAGCGCGAGGACTTTGCCTGCCGTGGCCGGCTCGTGCCCCCGGGCTTCCCCTGCGCCAAGCAGCGTCTGCAAGGTGGCGGCGGCCTCATCGTAACGGCCTGCGTGGTAAGCGGTCAGTGCGTCGTCGTAGGGGTCCGACGGCCGGTTGACGACCGCCATCGCGGCATCCCCCTCTGCGCGGGGGAGAGGCGTGGATGGCGCTGTCTGAAGGGAACCGTTTCCGGCGTTGCCCGCCGGCGCGACGCTTGTCTGCGGGACCGGTTTCCATACCGCGGCTGCCGCCGTCCTGGGCCCGGCTTTTCGGTAGAGTGTTGCTCCCTCGAAGGCGACCGGCGCAAACCCGGAGCCCTGCAACAGGGAGGTCTCGCTCGGCGCCACGATCAACCATCCCCCTGCCACCAGGCAGTGATGGAAAGCCGCGATGACTGCCTGAACCCGTTCGGGCACAAAGTACATCAGCACGTTCCGGCAGAAAATCACATCCATGGCATTGGTGTCATTCTGCAGCGAAGGATAGGTATCCGCGGCAAGGTTGAGGCAGTTGAACAAGACCCTGTCTTTGAAGGGAGGCCTGACCATGAACGTCTTGGGGCCGTGCGGATGGAAGTACCGATCCCGCAGGGTGTCCGGCATCGCGCGGAACGACCATTCCGTATAGACCCCGCGCCGCGCCTTATCGAGCGCCTGGGAATTGACATCGGTGGCCAGGATGTGGACGTCCCAGGCCTGCCTGGCGGGGATCAACTCGCCCAGAAGAATCGCAATCGAATAGGCTTCCTCCCCCGTGCTGCAGCCGGCGCTCCAGATCCGGAGCCGTTGATTGATGCCGGTGCGCTGTCGGAGCAGTTCGGGGATGACATGATCCCGGAATGCATCCAGGCTTTTCATTTCCCGGAAAAAGTATGTTTCAGCCACGGTCAAGTGCGCCGTCAGGATCTCGATCTGCCGGTCGGTCAGAGGCGCGGCCACCAGGGACTCAAGGTACGCCTCGGTGTCCTCACGTCCCTCGTCCCGGGCAAGCGCCTCGGCGGCTCGCAGGAGATCCTTCTGCCGGCTCGCGGGGAAGTGCAGTCCCATCCGCGCGACGACCAGGGCGGCAAGTCGGGCCAACCCGGCGGCACTCGTGGTGCAGGGAGAAGGTGCGTGATCGGTACGCATCAGCATCCCGACCTTTCTGCCGGTGCAACGGCGGAAACCAACGCCGCGATATCTGGAATCAGGACGATGCTGCCCGGCATTGTGGCGACCGTGGACGTCGAGCCTGAGTCTCCGGGCACCATGCGGGTCACGGCCTGCTCCTGCAACTCAAAAACGCCCTCAACCGCATCCACAAGCAGTGCCAGCGGCCTGCCGGTTGACCGCGTCACCACAAGGCGATCGGTCAGTTCCATCTCCCGGGGTGGAAGGCGGAAGCAACGGCGCGTGCCGATCACCGGCATGAGTTCGCCGGCGATGTTGATCAGCCCCAGGACAGTCGCGGGCGCATCCGGGAGAGACGTCACCTCCGCCGCGGGCAGCACCCGTTCAACGGCGGCCACATCCAGTGCGTACCGTGTTTCTCCCAAAGAGAACAGTAGGAAGGACCGTAACGCAGCCATATCTGTCTTTACTCCAGTTTCATCCCTCTGGGCGCATCTTAGATGCATTGTGGAATCCCCGCTATCAGGGAAAACCTGATCATTCGGGATGGCATTCACTTACGGTTCGTGCGATGATAATGGTGTTCAAGGTCTATGTCCAGCGTTGGTGTCATGATGAATGCGCGGCCAACAATTCTGCTGGTGGAAGACAGCCCCACCCAGGCGCTACAGGTTCGCCATGCCCTGGAGGAAGCGGGTTACGGGGTCTGTCACGCAAGAAACGGTGCGGCGGCTCTCGAGATCGCAAAGAAATCCCCGCCGCAACTCATCCTTAGCGATGTCGTGATGCCCGCCATGGGCGGCCATGAATTGTGCGCGGCAGTCAAGTCGGACGCGTCCCTGCAACACATCCCGTTCATTTTGCTGACCGCAGTGGACACACCCACCAGCGTCATCCAGGGGTTGCAGGCGAGGGTCGAGCGATACCTCATCAAGTCCGCGGACCTGACGCCACTTCTGGCGGCCGTCCAGGAACTGCTCGCCGCGGCGCCCGCACTTGAAGAGCCGGCCGACATTCCTCCTCTGGAAATCGTCGTTGACGGCCGGCGTTGCCGGATCGGCGCCTCGCGTGAGCAGATCGTGAGGTTGCTCCTTTCCACGTACGAATGCGCGGTTCGGAATAACCATGAACTTCTGCTGGCCCGGGATGTGGTCCGCCGGCACCAGGACGAACTGGAGGAGAAGGTCCGCGAACGGACCCGGGACTTGTCGAGCGCCAATGACGTGCTGCGGGAGGCTACCCGGCGACTGGAGGAGTACGATCGGATGCGATCGGAGTTCATCGAAAATGTGTCGCACGAACTCCGGACGCCGCTGGCGTCCATGTCCTGTGCGATCACCAACCTCTTGAAAGGCATCCTGGGGCCTCTTCCCGAAAAACTCCAGCCGTACCTGGTGCTGTTGGATCAAGAGTGTGAACGCCTCAAGAGTACCGTTGCCAACATCCTTGACGTGAGCCGGATCGATGCACAGAGGCTGGTGCTCCACCGCATGAAGCTGCCTTTCCACGCCTGGGTCCGGCGGGCGGCGGCGGCCCGTTGCGCCGAGGCCAAGGCGAAGAACGTCGCCCTCTCCGTCGCCGACGGTGAGGTGTTGGGGTTCGTCGATGCGGATCCGCTCAAGTTGGAGCGTATCATGGCCAGCGTGA
>CAZGBW010000349.1:0-3014 GCA_964523995.1 uncultured Victivallales bacterium
CATGGAGTATAGAGACGTGAGTGTCAACAGGAGAGAGTTCATGAAAGCGGCGGGCTGTCACCTTCACCCCCGCAACCACCATCCGTTACGGATTGAAATAGACGCGCTCCATTTCCGTCCAGCCCTTGGCTCCGGGCAGGGGAAGCTGCATGGGGTCGCACAACTTGAGCCACTCGATGTTGCGCGGCTCCTTGGCCAACTCCGCCATGTCGCCCTCGAAATCCTTGCCGGTGTATTCATAGTAGCCGAACTCGTACCACTTTCCGTCGATCTGCTGCAGGAAGATCGAAAAGTTATGCATGTGATATTTGGACAGGAGATCCCGCACCCCTGCGTTGGCGTCCGCGTGCAGCCGCTTGTATTCGGCGATTTGTTCGGGTCGGATACCGACGACCATGCCGACGCGTTTGGTCGGCGTGGTGCTGACGCAATGGGTCGGCGTGGTGCTGACGCAACCGGCCAGCAGTGCGCAGAGCAGGATGGAGAGAGAAACTGTGCTTCGTGTTTTCATGTTTTTGTCCTCATTCTTTATTCTGTGGTTTGTACGTTGAAGGATTCTCCGGTGTGACGGAGACCGGGACGCCGCCCGGCCCCTCGGTACGAATGATTGTCTCGTTTCCGGCGCGACGGATCTTGAACTCGGTGACCCCTGTGGCGGCAGCCGAGATCATGGCTGTCAGTTCATCGATGCCCGTGACGGCCGCGCCATTCATGTGGGTGAGGATGTCCCCCTGCCGGAACCCGGCCCGGAAACCCGCGCTGCCGGCAGGCACGGCAATGAACTCGACGCCCGCCGCTGCCGTCCGGATCCGCGCGCCAAGCCATTCGCGGATCAACCCATCGCCGGCTGTGCCGGCCGCCCCGGGACGCAAGCGCGCCGCGACTGCGGCCAAGCCTTGCTTGCGGGTTCCGAAACAGTCGAGCGGAAAGGGCTTGAACCCGAGCGCCAGCGCCGGTGAATCGGGTGCGAGGCGGAAATCACCGGCATCACGATCCAGGAAGCGTGGGTCTGAACAGACCGAGTGGCGGTCGGCGCCCAGTCCGCGCCATGCCTCAAAGGTGAGCCCGCTTTTGTGCTTCTCGAAACCGGGGCCGCGGTAACCGAAGCTGGGGTTCAGGCCGGCGGTATTGAAGTACACGTTGCGGTCGCTCTCCAGTGGCAGCACAGTGATCGCCGGTCCCCGGCTGAGCGCCCAGCCATCGCGGGTGTTGACGCAGATGTTGTTGAGGAAGACGTCATCGCTGCCCTCGAAGCAGCAGTGCTTGCTGGGCGGGTTGGGACTGACGAAAATATTGTTCCGCACGGTGCGGAAGTAGCCCTCGCGCAACTTCACGCTGCAACCCAGGCACAGATTGTCCTCGACCAGGTAGTTCGAGGCTCCGTCGTCGAGATCAATGCCCCAGCTGAACCCCGCCCCGTGAACCAGCCGGTTGTTGCGGATGACGGTGGTCTCACGGTTGTCAAGCCGCGCGTATTTCCGGGAGAGCGACATGTCACACGCCTTTCCCTCGCGGTGAGGATTCTGCCAGTAGCGGTCGCGGCCCCAGGCATTGATCGGCCCATGGTCGGACGTTTCAAGAACAGTGAGAAAGAGATCGTTCCCCTCGATGTGGTGGCCGCCCCAGCAGCCGTCGTTGATGCAGATGCCGGCGCGCGGCACCCGGCAAATGGTGTTGTGGCTGACCTCGATCCGCTCACACGCTGAAAGATAGACGCCGGCGACCTGCTTGCCGAAGACGCCGAGGTCGTGCATCAGGTTATCCTGGATCCGGCAGTTGGACGGGTAATCGGTTCCTTTGGGGCCGGGTGCCGTGTCGGTCAGTTGGTCGAGCGGCACGTGAGGGGAGCGGTGGACGCGCAGCTCGCGCACCGCCGTGTCCGAACCGGCCACGAGCACCGCGCTCTCGCCCAGGTTGCTGAAGTGAGAGCCCGACACCTCGACGTCGCGATTAAAATTGCTCAGCAGGACACCGTTGCCTCCGAGTCCGGTGAAGGCGCACTCGCGCACCGCGCAGTCCGCTGCGCCGTCGAACCGAACGGCCGCCCGCCGCGCGAGCGCCCAATCCCCGCGCAGCCGGGTCTCGTAGGGCTCGAGAAGCGTACGGGCGGTGTGGCTGAAGGTCAGCCCCTGAAAGCGCAGGTGCCGCACCGGGGCGTCCGCTGTTCCGCAGACAACAAACAGCTCCTGCAGCCCGCAGGCGACCACCTCCACACTGTCCATCTTTTCGCCCGGCATCGGCTGATAATATAAGAGCCGCGAGGCCTCGTCAAAATACCATTCGCCGTCCGCATCCAGTTCCTCGATGACACCTTCGACGTAGAACTTCGAATGGGGCCCGACCTTGTTGGCCCGCCGGTCCCACCAGAGGGTGCCGATCTGCCAGCCGCCGGCGCCGAGGCGCAGCACACCGTCCGGCTCGCGGCCGGCGATCCGCCACTGCATGTTCCCCCACCCCGCCTCCTGGAACACGTGGATCACGGCCTGTTCCGGATGCGCCCACGCCCGCGGCGTGAACCGGTCGGCCGGGATGCGGAACGCCGCATATTCCTGCACGGGCGGGTCCGTCTTGCTGAACGGCGGCCCGGCCACGGTCTGCAGCCCGTTTACATAGCCAGTGTCCATGCCATGCTGGCCAGCCTTATAATCCGGCCAACGCGCCAGCGGCCTGCGCTGTCCAGCGACAAACAACTGATCGAGTCCCCTGACGTCGGACGGCACGACCGCACGCAGGATGCGTCCCTGGAACGGCTGCCACTCCAGTTTGAGCCGGCGCCCGCCGCTGATCATTGCCTGCTCGCCGGCGACAGCCGCCCAGGTCACCGGATGTGCGGCACTGCCCGAGTCACCTGCATCAAACAGCAGAGGAGCACGCAATGCGTAGAGTCCCCCGTGCACCCAGACCTGGACGGTCTCCTGACCGGCACGTGCCCGTACCCGCTCGCGCGCACAGTGGAGCGTCGCCAAGGGCGCGGCGGCACTGCCCGGCCCGCGGTCGTCACCGCCCGGCGCCAC
>CAZGBW010000350.1:0-2993 GCA_964523995.1 uncultured Victivallales bacterium
TCCAATTGGCTGGGGCTGTTTCCGGGCATTGGAAGTATCGGATGGGGGCATGCCAACGGGCATATGTTTAAAGTGACGCTGCCGCTCTTCCGCGGAGTGAATGCCGACCTGAACACGACGCTGGCGCTGGGGGCGCTTTTTTTCATCTTCTGGGTTGTCTGGGCGTGGAAGGAAAACGGGCCGGTCGGGATCCTGAAGCACATCTTCGCGCCCAAGGGGGATATGAAGGGTATCATGTATCTGGTGATGGCCGTGGTGTTCATCGCCGTGGGTTTCCTGGAAGTGTTCTCCATCATCATCCGCCCGTTTTCGCTGGCGCTTCGTTTGTACGGCAATATCTTCGCCGGCGAGGTGATGCTGGAAACCATGTTGCATAAAGTACCTGCGCTTGGCTGGCTGCTGCCGGTCCCGTTTTATCTGATGGAAGTCATGGTCGGGCTCATCCAGGCGCTGGTTTTTATGTTGCTTTCCGCTGTTTTTGTCATGTTGATTTGCAGTCATGAAGGCGCAGAGGAACATCCGGAACCGGGACGGCTCCGGATATGAAACAACACTAACCAAGGGAGACGAACAATGAATCCATCCATGCATATCGGTATCGCAGCGGCTGGTGCCGCTATCAGTGTGGGAATGATCGGGTACGGTGCCGTGACAGCGGTAGGCCGGAATCCAGGCGCGAGCACCAAAGTCATGGTGCAGGCGATTCTGGCGATCGCTTTTGCGGAAGCCTGCGTGTTCTACGCCATTTTCCTGAAGTAGGTCGCGGGGCTGACGGAGCATTATGCATACACTGTTCATCCTGGCTGCCATCGAGAACCCGTTTCCGAAATTCGGGGTCAACTGGTATGACTTTGTCTCCCAGGCCATCGCATTCCTGATCATCGCGTGGATTCTGAATAAATTCGTATTCAGAACCGTGATGAAGACAGTGGCGGCCCGGCAGAAGGAAGCGGAGGATGCCGCCGCCAACAGCGAACGGATCCGCAGCGAACTCCTGGCTACGGAGGAGGCCCGCAAGGCCGTGCTGCATCAGGCGCAGGAACAGGCCGATCGTGTGGTTTCCGAAACCAAGGCCCATGTGGCGGAACTGCTGAACCAGGAAACCATACGCTGTGAACTGCTCGGCAGTGAGCTGCTGGCCAAGGCGCGGGAGGAGGCGAAGCTTGATCAGGCGCGCCTGAAAGCAGAGCTCAAGGCGGAAATAGCAACCATGGTGGTAACGCTCACCGCCAAGCTGGCGCAGATGAGTCTCGGCGCATCCGACCGCGAGCGGCTGCTGCAGGCGGCCATTAACCAGATCACCGCGCCTGTCCAGGAATAATCCGCCATGAGAATTACCCGTCAGCATCGCCGTAACGCCCGCCTTCTCTGGCAGGCTGTTGCCGTGAACGGTGCTCCCGATGCGGCCCGCATTCGCGAGGCGGCTGTCCGCACCATCCGGCAGAGCGAAGGCCGCGATGCCGAGGCGGTGCTGCGGTGTTTTTCCGAGCGGCTGGAGGTGTATATCCGAGCCAACCGGATCGGCGTGGTCAGCGCCGAGCCGCTTTCCGAGCCGCAACAGGAGCAGCTATCGCGGCTTTTCCGCGAAACCGAGGCGGCGAAAACCGGCGTGACGTATTCGGTTGATCCGGCGGTGATCGGCGGATTACGGGTGGAGCGCGGATATCAGGTGACGGATATGACCATTGCGCGGCAACTGGAAGTGCTGAAGGACAGGCTGCTGGGGAATTGATTTTCCGGACGAAAGGCGGGTTGACAGGTTATGCAGGCGATCATGGCGGATATTGAAGCGACCATTGCGCAGTTTCACCCCGAGGCGCATTGCGAAGAGACAGGCCGGGTTATGGAAGTCGGCGACGGCGTGGCCCGTATTGAAGGGCTCCGTAATGTCCGCCTGAATGAAATGATCAATTTTGGCAACGGAATTATCGGGCTGGCGCTGAATCTGGAGGAGAACAGCGTCGGCGCTGTGGTCCTGAGCGGTGCGGAGACAATCCGGGAAGGGCAGATTGTCCGCTCGACCGGACGCCTGCTCGAAGTCCCCTGCGGACACGCGATGCTCGGGCGCGTCGTTGATCCGCTCGGCCGCCCGCTCGACGGCAAGGGCCCGATCGAAGCCACGGAAGTGAACCCGGTGGAACGTCCGGCTCCCGGCATTATCGGACGGCAGTCCGTTTTCGCGCCGCTTCAGACCGGCATTCTTGCTATTGATGCCGTCATCCCGATCGGGCGCGGGCAGCGCGAGCTGATCATCGGCGACCGTTCGACCGGCAAGACAACGATTGCCGTCGACACCATGATCAACCAGGCGCGCCTGAACCGCGAGGCGGAGATCGCTGTCGATAACCAAACCCATCCCGTGTATTCCGTCTATGTGGCCATCGGTCAACGGCAGTCGAGCGTCGCCCAGGTGGTGCGTGTGCTGGAAGAGCGCGGGGCGCTGAAATACACCGTTGTCGTTGCGGCGACCGCATCCGATTCGGCGGCGATGCAGTATCTGGCACCTTTCAGCGGGACTGCCATCGGCGAATGGTTCATGGATCATGGCATGGATGCGCTGGTGGCGTACGACGATCTTTCAAAACATGCCGTGGCCTACCGGCAGGTGTCGCTGGTGCTGCGGCGTCCGTCCGGGCGCGAGGCGTATCCCGGTGATATTTTCTATCTTCATAGCCGTCTGCTTGAACGCTCGACCTGCATGTCGAAAACCAGCGGTGGCGGCACTCTCACATCCCTGCCGATCATTGAAACGCAGAACGGCGACGTGTCCGCCTACATTCCGACCAACGTGATCTCGATCACGGATGGCCAGATATTCCTGGAAAGCGATCTGTTCCACCAGGGGATCCGCCCGGCTGTATCCGTGGGGATTTCCGTATCGCGTGTAGGTTCCGCCGCGCAGACCCGTGCGATGAAGGAAGTTGCCGGGAAAGTGAAGCTGGAGCTGGCCCAGTATTACGAAATGAAGGAGTTTGCCCAGTTCGGCTCCGATC
>CAZGBW010000351.1:0-2979 GCA_964523995.1 uncultured Victivallales bacterium
ATGATTACCGCATCTGTCTTGCGAGGCAATATTTACCGGCTACTGGATCAAGTCGCCGAGAATGGATGTCCCCTGACGGTTTCCCGCAAAAGCAAAGTGCTTAAGATCTGCCGTGTCGAACCAACGGCCAAGCTTGAGCGTCTGGTGCGGCACGAGTGCATCAAGGGCGATCCGGACGCGCTTGTGCATCTCGACTGGGATCACTGCAATCTTGCCGTCTGGTAGCCGACGTGGTTATCAGGCGCCGCGCACCTGCAGTTCCCGGACGTGCCCCTCGAAGACGGCCTTCGCCGCTTCCATGAAGCCGGCAGAGGTCCGGCGGGAAGTGCGGAACCGCGCGGCCGGAAGCGTCTCCGACGGCACGAACGGCTGCAGCACATAACGCACGGCCCCTTCCACCAGCGGCACCATGGCGGCGAGTGTAGCCGCATCGTGGACATCCTCGATCAGCGTCGTCCGGAATTCATAATCGCGCGCCTGCGTCTTGATCAACCGGATCGAAGCCTGCAGGGCGTCGCGGTCCGGCCATCCGGCCAGTCCGGGGTACTCGTCAAGGCAGGTCTTGATATCCATGGCCACATAATCGAGCGATGGCAGGCACCGCTCCAGCATCGCCGGATTCGATCCGTTGGTGTCGAGCTTGACCCTCCAGCCGCGCGCCTTGAAAAAGGCGATGAGCTCCGGCAGTTCCGGGACCAGCGTGGGTTCCCCGCCGCTGATCACCGCCGCCTTCACCCAGTCCGCGTCAAACCGCTGGCAGGTCCGGGTGAGTTTCTCCCAGGACATGCCGGGCTGCGGCTTTCCCATCAGTTCCGCATTGTGGCAGAACCCGCAGGAGAAATTGCAGCCGGCGGTGAAGAACACCGCCGCCAGCCGCCCCGGATAATCCACCATGGAGGGATTCCGGAGGCACGCGAACACCGGCGAGTCCGTCATGCCGCGCCGCCGGCCGCCTCCAGGCAGGCGCTGATCATCTTCGGTGTGATCAGGCCCTTGCCGCTCTCGGTGTAATCGGTCTGCAGGCCGACAAAAGCGTACAGGGCCGATCCTTTCAGCACCGGATGCGGGGTTCCCGGTGCCGGATTCGGTACCGGCTCGTAGTCACCGCTTGCCTCGTTCAGGCGCATCACCAGCATGGCCGGGATCCGCTGCGGATTCATGGCCTCGGCTTCCGCGAACGCCACCACGCCGGGTTCGGTCTCCACATCCCAGTAATGCTTGGTGAATGCCGACCACTCCGGATTCTCCAGCAGTTTATCGAGCCGCTGATTCAGTACCCCGCACTTATCGCAGCCCTGTTTCCCGAACACATCCACCCTGAATTTATTAGCCATCACCAGATGCCTTTCTGTTTTAGGACTCCAGACTCCGGACGCCCGACGCCGAACCTGCAACCTGCAATCCTTGCGCGGCAACATCCGTACCGCTGGCTTCGCCAGCCGTCTCGATCGCGTAGCGACCGCGCTGGCGGGCGATCAGCTCGCCGTATCGCTTGGACTTGTTCCAGTTCTGGATCTTGCTGAAATAGCCGACCACCCGCGTCTCGCACCAGACCCGCTCCGATCCGCAGCGCGTGCAGTGCTCCAGCAACCCGCGCATGGAATGCTGGCAGTGGTCGCAATAGGTGAATTCCGGCGATATGGTCACCTGGGCGGACTGCGTCCGGAAAAACACGTCGGTCATCAGTCGCGCGATCGCCTCCGCCGAGGGCTGTTCCTCGCCGACGAACGCGTGGGTGATGGCCCCGGATTCGATCATGCTGTGGAACTTCGCCTGCTCGCGGATGCGTTGCACCAGGGAAACCGGCGCGTCCGCCGCCAGATGCACGGAATTGGTGTAATAGACCGTGTCCTCGCTTTCCCCCTTCACGACCGGTTTCGCCTCGCGGTTGAAATACACCAGGTCCGTCTTCGCCAGACGCCGCGCCGCGCTCTCCGCGGGCGATTCCTCCAGGGTGAATTTCAGATTATGCTTACGGGACAGCTTGCGGGTCCGCAGATACATGTGCGCCACGATCTTCAATCCGAGGCGCATCGCCTCCTTGCTGTCGTGGATCTCCTGGCCGATCAGGAAGTTGACGGCGTCGTTCACGCCGATCAGCCCGAGAATATAGGTGCTCGCCTTCAGGTCCACATACGGCTTGCCGTCGCAGGCGTTCTTGCCGATCTGCCAGAGCGGATGACCGGGGGAGGACATCATCTCCGCCGTCTTGCGCTGCTTCTGCAAGTGCGCCTCGACCGCCAGATCCATCGTGCGGTCCACTTCGGCATAGAAGTTCTCGAGCAGGTTCCCGTCCCGCAACCTGGAGGCACGGTAAGCCGCCTGCGGGATGTTGATCGTCACGTTCTGGAATCCGCAGAACCGCATGCACTCCGGGTGCGTCAGCATGCGGCTGTCGCTGATGGTCGTCCGCAGCCGGCAGCAGGCGGAAAGCGTCACCTCGTCGCGGTCGAAGATAAAGTACGTGGATCCGTTCCTGCTGGCCAGCTTGCAGGCATCCATGAACAGCGCATACTGTTCCGGGTCGGTGAACGTCTCGTCGCTGATATGGAAGTCGCACTTCGGAAACTCGAAAATGCGCCCGTTGCGATCCCCCGCGCCCCAGACCTCCAGCAGCGCCTTGCAGAAGCGGCGGGTCTCGGTCGCGTAATCGCCGTAGCGGACAATGGACTCGCCGCGTTCGGCCAGCGCCGCCTCCACGCCGGCGTCGTATTCAATGCCGCCGTCGGCCGCGCAACGCTCGCGCAGCACCAGGCGACGCTCCTTCACGCCCTCGTCCGTTGCATACAGGTCCATCAGCGGGTAGCCGCCGCCGTCCTTCTCCTCCCGCAGCACCTCGGTCAGCGCCACCTTGCTCCCGTCCTGGCGGCGCAGCATGTAGCGGCCTGCCGGTCCGATCGCCGGCACCTTCGCCATGTAGCGCGGCACGCCCGTGTGGATGTTGAAGTCCAGGAACAGCGTCTGCCCGCCGCGCGAGAA
>CAZGBW010000352.1:0-2959 GCA_964523995.1 uncultured Victivallales bacterium
GCCTTGCGCGAGTCCATCGCCTTGTCCGCCGCCGAGGCATTGCGCCGGGCCGCCTCCGCATTCTTGCGCATCTCCGCCACGGTCTTCGTCTTCAGCCGCGCGGCACCCTTCGTGGAAGCGGTACCCAGCTTCTTCTCGGAAGCGAAACGGGCAGCGGCTGCCGGGATAGCGGCGGCATACTGCGGCAGCCACGCGGCCTGCGCCACCAGCATCTCGTCGGTCATCTGCGAAATCTCGGGCGGCGTACAGACAGCCGAGGTCAGCGGATCCATCAGCATGGACTGCTTGAGCAGCGCCACATCACCATGCACGGCAGCCTCCACCGCCAGGCGCTGAACCGAGATCGAGGCGTTGCAGACCGCCGCGCAGCCCAGGGGCAGCGGCCCGACTTTCGGCACGCTCAGCCCGTTGCCATCGACATACACCGGCACTTCCACGATCGCATCGTCCGGCAGATTGGTGATGCAGCCCTCGTTCGGCAGGTTGAAATGCCCGCGGTAGCGCCGCCCGGTCACCAGCGACTCGATAATGTAGCTGCAATGTTCCTGACCGCGCTTCTCGGGCGCGAACTCCAGGGCCGGCTGCTTCATCCAGTTCGGGAAATCGGTCTCGAACCAGTTGCGGCCTTCCGTACAGACCCGCAGATAGCCACCGGTCTCCCCGTTGATCCAGGAACTCAGATCAATCCATTGCTTGAGCTCACGCGGGCGCTTGCGGTACCAGGCGACATATTCGGACACATGCCCGTTGGACTCGGTCGTGTAATAGCCGAAGCGTTTCAGGATATCGATGCGCACCTTTTCCGTGCGGCTGAACACCGGATGCCTTTCGAAACCGTCCAACAGCCGCGCCTTCCAGTCTTCCCCCTTGTAGCGGACCTGGATGTACCAGGTCTGGTGGTTGATACCCGCGCAGATGATATCCACCTCGTTGGAGGTGATATCGACGTAGCCGCTGTCCTCGGGCTTCTTATCCCCGTTGACCAGGAGCTTGATGACTTCGGTGATCTGCCAGTGCCCGCCCTGGACACCGTGACAAAGACCGAGGGTGCGCACGCCGCCATAGGTATTGGCCGCCCACGTGTTCATGGCGTTGGGATTGGCGTAGTTCAGGAAGAGACAGTTCGGGGCGGCGACTTCACGGATGTCCTTGCAGAAATCCAGGACCGCCGGAATATTGCGCTGGCCGTACATGATGCCGCCCGCGCAAAGGGTATCGCCCACACACTGGTCAATCCCGTACTTCAAGGGGATATCCACATCCATCGCAAAGGCATCCAGACCGCCGATACGCGTGGTGTTCACGACAAAGTCAGCACCTTCCAGCGCCTTGCGGCGATTCAAGATCGGCACGATTTTCGCGGAAACGCCATTGGCCTTGATATCCCGGCGTGCCAGTTGCGTGATCATATCCAGGTTGGCCTTGCTGATATCCGTGAAGGCAAAATCCGTATTCGACAGCTCCGGCACTGAAAGGATGTCTTTCATCAGCCCCCGCGTGAATCCGATACTCCCCGCTCCGATCACCGCAACTTTAATTGCCATAATACTCCCTCTCCCATTCCAGATGTTCAGCACACACAGCTGATATTAGATAATCGTGCTTCATGCTATTCGCTTCAATTCTCACTTGTAAACGGGGATCTGTTGGTGTTAAATGCTTTTAATATGAAAATCGTGCCAACGCTTAAAGGACTCCCCTTGCGGGAAACCGGATTCAACCGGAGCAGCGTTTTCCCCCTGCACCGGTGCGATCTGGTGGCAGCGGGCGTGGCGGTTGAAGCCGGACGGAAGCCCTATGACTGGGACAACCGGCAGCGACCGGATAGCTGCCTTTTCCAGTACACCCTGAGCGGCGAAGGCCGGTTCCAGACCTTGCCGGATGGACGGACCGAGATCTTGCGCCCAGGCACGGGTTTCCTGGTCGAACTGCCGTCCGAAACACGTTACTGGCTATCCAATGGAACATCGTGGGGGTTCTGCTATGTGATCCTGGACGGTGACATGGCCAGGGATATCGTCCGGCAACTGATCAGCAGTTACGGACATCTCTGGAGCCTGCCGCTGGCGCATCCATCGCTCGAGATCATCCGGGGGGTCCATCTGCGGGTCACGGAGGGTCGGATCCCGGACAGGTTCGAGCTGGCCATCGCGGCCTACAACCTTTTGATGGAATTATTCCGCTCAGGCCCCCACCCCGCCCGCCAGCTATCGCCAGCCGTGGAACGGGCAATGCGCCTGATGGAGAAAGCATATGCCGACAGCAGCCTTTCCATGGAACGGATCGCGGAGGTCGCGCAATGTTCCCGCTACCACCTGTCACGCGTTTTTCGCGCTCAGACAGGCGACAGTCCCTACGCCACGCTCCAACAGATCCGGATCCGGCAGGCACTCCGGCAGATCACCGAAACGCCACTGCCGATCAAGGAGATCGCCTTTAACTGCGGCTACCGGGATACCGCCAACTTCTGCCGCGAATTCAAGAAACGGACGCTCAAGACACCCACCGAGGCGCGTCACATGGGACGACTCCTCAACCTGAGCGCCGTCTACACCGCCTGAAATCAATCAGGAGTCTTGAATTCAAATGGACGCTTGGTGCTTTGGCTATAGAACAGCAGAAAAATCGTTTTCTTTTGCTTATTCCACTCGCCGGTCTCTTCCCCCTTGCGCAGGCGGATGGCCCAGGTGTAAAGGGTTCCCGGCTTCAGTTCAGAGCCTTCGACCTTGTGAGATGTACCCTTGATCCCCTCCCGGTAATACTGGGTCTTTTTCGTGAACCCCTCACCGCTGGCTTTCTCGTTGATCACCAAGTCGTAGGTGACCGCGCTATCCGCGTCGGCTTCCCAGGTCAAGACAGGATTCAGATCGCTCACCTTCTGACCGAACTCCGGATTAGTCGGCTTGACACCACGCACACTCGTGCATCCGCCGCTCAACACCAACAGGACACCTGCCAC
>CAZGBW010000353.1:0-2948 GCA_964523995.1 uncultured Victivallales bacterium
GGGGAAAAACAGGAGAGAATCGCACGTCCAGGATGTCAGAACCCCTTCTCTTGCCCGCTTTCCTCTTCGAATATCCTGAACCCTGATATCCTGAACCCTGTGACCTGAGTAGTTACCTATTTTAATGCATTCCCTCAAAACCCGGTGATTTGACAACATGGAGCCGGCACGACTCACAAACTACCAGCAGCCCCCTTGGAGAGTCAATCCTTCAGCGGCTAATGCCCCCCTCCGCTTTCTGTCGTCCATTTTCTTTCTGACTACAGTCCATCGGGCGACGCGGTTTCGTCCGATCCTTGCATGCCGCCATTGGACATTTTGCGTTTGCGGGGGTGGCGCAATTGTGGTTCTATCCGGTTCGTCAACCCGGCTATTCAGGAACGGGCCCCGTGTGCATAAAAAACATGTGAAAACACCTGACTTCATCAAACGCTCTGTCGGTCGCTGCCCCGCATGGCTCCTCAAGGGCATCGCGCTGGCCCTCCTAACCGCCCTCCCGGTTGCCTTCACCCTCGCTCATCTTTACACCGTGGTGACCGGTGTGGCCGACACCATGCACTATTTCACGGCCGCGCGGGATATCCTGAACGCCTCCTCACGCGCAGAAGGGTTCCAGGCCGTTTTCCGGTGGGCTCCGGGGTGGCCGCTGATCATCGCCGCCTTCATCCGGTGGAGCAGCCCGGTCTACATCTATTTCCTGACGCCGTTGCTGACATGGGGCACGCTGTTCTTCCTGGGATTATCCGTCTGGATGCTGACCCGTCGTTTCGGCTCGGGGCTGATTGCCGCCCTGGCCGCCGCCTGCTTCCTCCTGTTCCGGCACCCGCATTCCGCCTACTTCATGATCTACCCGTTTCGCGAGCCCCTTTCCTTCCTTGGCGTCAGCATCGCGTGGGCAGCCGTGATCGCCGGCTGCCGCACCCAGGGCGCGCGACGATACCTGCTCCTCTGCCTGTCCGGATTGGCATCGGTGCTGGCGGCCGGCGTAAGGGAACCGGCCATCTTCTCCCTCGCCGGCGTGGCGGGGTACGTCCTTCTGTCGAAAGAGACCGGAAGCACCAAGTCAAGACTGGCCGCGACGGCAGCGGTACTGGCTCCGTTGATCACGGCCGTGATGTTCATCGCCGGGCTGTTCCTGGTCACGGGATACATAGGGTCCGCCCAATTCTCCGGCTGGCGGATCATGACGGAGGCCCGAACATGGGGCGAGTGGCAGGGTATGGTGCTCCAGTATGTCTACCTGTTGAGAGACATGCTGGGCATGACCGGCGCCGGACTCCTGGTCACGGGGATTGCCGCCGCCTTATGGAAACACCGGGCAGCGGCATTCCTGCTTCTGGTCCCTGCCCTGGTGACGCTGGCCTTTTATTCGACCTTCACCGTATTCCCGCGATACGCGCTTTCCACCGCGCTTTACCTTGCGCCCCTGCTCGGGGCCGGACTGGCCGTCGCGGTGGCGGCGGCAGGCCGCCTGCTGCAAAGGGTGGCGCCGTCGGTTCCCGCTTTCCTGTCGCCCGTTGTCGTGCTGCTGTTGCTCGCGCTGGCGGCCCGCCAGTCCGCAGGGCTGACCCCCTGGGGACGCACGCTGCTTCACCAATTCCGCGAGGTGGAATCCGTGCTGAACCGGTTCGTGTCCCCCTCCCGCGACCTGGTGCTGATTGACTACCGCTATCGTCACCTGCACGATTTGCTGGAGTCGCATCTCGGAATCCGTCCCGGTGGGGCGGAACGGTTGTCGCCCGTGAAGGGGCAGGCACGCGCCTTCTTTATTGAACCCTTGTCGGACGAGGGGCAGATCCGCGCGAACGTGCCGGCCCCCGTCGTCCACATGCGCGAGGAGATCCTGCAGCACCATGATATTGTGCCGGTCCGCGACGCGGGCGGCCAGCCGGTGGTCTTCACGCTGGCGGATGCCTCGTATGCCATCCGTGCGATTCAACCCTGGTCCCTGCTGCGGACCGAAACGCCGGTTTACCGCCAGGACGTCAGCGGCGGGCTGGTCTGGTTCGACTTCCGGGAATCGGCAACAGCGGTCGAGCGCCGCATGGTCTGGCGCAGTGCCGGGGGGGAGCTCCTGCGTTCGGGAACCCTGCCGGCCGGAAACGGGTTGATCGCCTGCGCGGCGGGATCGTTGTTCGACGGACGCGATACCGTCCGGGTCGTTATCGAATCCGGCGCGCTCATGCCGGCGGATCCGGTTGTCAGGGCGGTTCCCGGCATCACGGGGGCGGTGTTCGGCTTCGGGGCGGGCCGGCGGCTCTCGGTCATGTCCTGGGTGGATGACCCCGTGCATCGGTCGGGGGAGAAGTGGGGGGCGGTATTCGTGGAGGAGGCGCGGTTCCGGATTCCGAATCCGGAGGGTGCCGGGAACAGCACCCTTTCGGTCTCGTTCGACTACCGCATCCGCTTCCCCATTGCCGGAACGGGCCTGTTCCGCTATGCCGACGACAGCGGAGCGTTGGCGGGCGAAACGGTCAGCCTGGACGGAAGCGAAATCCGCCACACGGTTCGGATTCCCGCGTCACGCCGCAAAGGGGCGGTCCTGCCCATCCACCTGACGGCGGAGCTGCCGCAACCCTTCGACAATCATTTCCGGCTGGTATCCATCGGCCTATGCCTGGAATGAGAGACCGGACGGGATTTCAAACGTGACGCGGACAGGCAGGCCAGGCCGTCCGGATCCATTGCACCCTACGGACGGTTACGGATGCCATCGAGCAGGCGCTTCGCGTTCAGGCCCTGTCATCCCTTGTCCTTGTCCGGCATGGTTTGCCGGAATGTTTCCGGACGCGAAAAGCCTGGTGATCCAGGAAGCGGAAGTGGGCTGCCCCCCACCGGCCGGCCTCTAAGCAGGGCTCAGGTTTTTCGAGGAACTGAATGTCCAATATCCAATGTCCACCGGCGGTCGAGGACGCCCGCCCTCCATGTCCTTCGGTCTCTTCTCTTCT
>CAZGBW010000354.1:0-2938 GCA_964523995.1 uncultured Victivallales bacterium
AAATGGGGGATATGATGGAACGGAGAATGCGTCGCAGTCGTGTGCTGGCCCAGCTCAGGGCCGGCAAGGTCGTCAGCAGCTTCAAACTCAATCTGGCCGATGCCCGCGCGGTGGAGATCGCGGCCATGAGCGGCTTTGACTGCATCTGGCTGGACATGGAACATGTGCCGAATGACCTGGCGGTTGTCGAGCGGGGGATATGGGCCGCCAAAAGCCATGATGTGGATGTCATGGCCCGCGTGACCCGCGGTAGCTACAGCGACCATGTCCGCCCGCTGGAGATGGATGCCGCCGGGATCATGGTGCCGCATGTCATGAGCCTGGCCGACGCGCAGGCCGTGGTTCGCATGACGCGGTTCCAGCCGATCGGACGCCGTCCCGTGGATGGCGGAAACGCCGACGGCGCGTACGGCAGCGTCGAGTTCACCGAATACCTGAAGCAGGCGAACGAGCAGCGGTTCGTCGCGGTGCAGATCGAGGATCCGGAGCCCTTGGCGGAGCTCGACGCCATCGCGGCACTGCCGGGAATCGATATGCTCTTCTTCGGACCCGGCGATTTCAGCCACGGCATCGGCGCCCCGGGCGTCTGGGATCATCCCCGGCTGCTGGACGCCCGCCGCCGCGTGGCCGAGGCGGCCGTGGCCAACGGCAAGTTCGCCGGCACGGTGGGGTCCGCCGCCAACCTGGATGAGCTGATCGGTCTCGGCTACCGGTTCCTGAGCGTGGGGGCGGACGTCATCGGCCTCTCGCAATACTGCAGGGGTATCGTGGCCGAGTTCACCAAACGGCCCGCCCCGGCGATCAAGGGCATCTACGGGGAGAATGCCCGATGAACATTCTCGAGACCTTCTCCCTCAAAGGCAAGACCGCCCTGGTGACGGGGGGCGCCGGACTCTACGGCAGGCAGATCGTGCAGGCGCTGGCGGAAGCCGGTGCCCGCACCTACATCGCCTCCCGGAACCTGGAGGCGCTGGAAACCCTGGCCACCGAACACCGGACCGCGGGGCACGACGTGCGCGCCCTGCGGTTGGACCAGACCGATGAAGCCTCGATCGCGGCGGTCCGGGATGCGATGGTGAAGGAGAGCGGAACGCTGCATGTCCTGGTCAACAATGCCGTCGCGCGCCCTGTCAAGGACGGCTACTTCAGCGCGGCGGCGGCCATTGAGGAAAGCATGCATGTGAACGCGACGGGCCTGATCCTGGTCACGCGCATGCTGGGAGAGGCGATGGCCGATGGGGGTTCGATCATCAACATCGGCTCCATCATGGGGCTGATCGGCCCGGAGCCCTTGAACTACCGGGGAACCTCCATGACCGGCTGGTACCCGGATTATTTCTTCCACAAGGGCGGCATGACGAACCTCACCCGCTTCCTCGCCAGCTACTACGGGCCGCGCGGCATCCGTGTGAACTGCCTCCATCCCGGCGGCCTGCAGATGGCGAGCCAGCCGGAGGACTTCGTCAGGAACTACAGCGAGCGCACATGCCTCGGGCGCCTGGCCAACGAGTCGGACCTGATGGGCAGTATCGTGTTCCTGGCCTCGGATGCCTCTGTTTATGTAACCGGCACCAATATCCCTGTGGATGGCGGGTATACCGCGAAGTAGGGGGGGGAAATGCAAACCAGACCGTTTGCGGATTATGAACTCTCTAGGCTGATGCTCGGCACGGTCCAGTTCGGCCTGCCGTATGGCGTGGCGAACCGCACGGGACAGCCGGGCTATGCGCAGGTGCTGGCAATCCTTGCCGCCGCCATCGAGGGGGGCGTGAACTGCTTTGATACGGCGGCGGCCTACGGCAGCAGCGAGGACGTTCTCGGACGGGCGCTCCAGGAGCTTGGTGTTGCCAGCCAGGTTGTCGTGGTCACCAAAGTCAGGGCATTGACCCCTGAAGAGGTTGAGTCGCGGCCTCTGGCCTTGAAGGCGATAGAACAGTCGGTCGAATCCTCCCGCCGCCGACTCGGGCTGGACTGTCTGCCGATGGTGCTCTTCCACCGCGAGGCGGATGCCCGGTACCTGGATGTGCTGGAGGACCTGAAGGACCGAGGCTGGCTGCGTCATGCCGGGGTCTCCTGCGACAACCGGCCCGGCCCGGCCGTGGAATTTGCCCGTTCCGGCCATGCGGCGGCGCTCCAGATTCCCGCCAATGTGCTGGATTATCGCCACCAGTCCAGCGGCGTATTCCGGGAGGCGGCGGCCGGTGGCGTGGCGGTCTTTGTCCGCAGCGTCTACCTGCAGGGCCTGCTGGTGATGCCGGAGGACGCCATCCCGCCGGCGCTGCGGGACGTGATCCCGGTGCGCCGTCGCTTGGCCGCGATTGCGTCAGACGCAGGCATGAGTCTCGCCGAACTGGCCTTGCGTGTCATGTTGAGCCGCGCGGGGATCACCTGTCTCCTGACCGGGGTTGATACCGTCGGGCAACTTCGTGAGAACATCGCGCTATTCAATCGCGGCCCCCTGCCCGCCGACATGATCGCCGCCGTGGACGCCGCCGTGCCGGTGCTTCCCGAGGTCATTCTCACCCCGTCGCTTTGGCCGGCCCCTGCCGTGATGGGTAAACGCTGAGGCATGAGGGAGGCATGAGGGTCACGTCTCTTCATTCTTCAATTAGCGTAACTATAACATTATCAAGCGGTTGATACTGAATGATTGTGGATGACGCGGGTGCCGGCGGTGGCGTGATGGCTGTTGCCTTCAAGTGCCAAGGGATGGCGTGGGGATTATCAGGCTTAAACGCGAAACGTGTAAGAAACAGCGACTAAGCGCAATAATAACCACTTTACATCACCGTGAAAAGACTGCTACACATCCCCCTGTACACTGGCGGTTTACAAAGGCATCACCAGAACATTGCAGGAACACGGGAACCCGCTCAATAACTTGTTCGCGGGACAATAATAACGCTTGACGATAATACCGGCACGCGTTAATAGTATC
>CAZGBW010000355.1:0-2934 GCA_964523995.1 uncultured Victivallales bacterium
GCTCCGCGACCAAGATGGTGATCGGAGATCCAAAAAATGTGTATAAAGACCAGGGCCGCAATGGAGGGCGGGAACATGGGGGATGCTGCGCCGTGATTGCAAGGAAATTGCTTTTGACGTGAAGACCGCCAGCACCAAAATCATTCCGCAGTCACCGAGCGGAATAAACTGCCTGGCACTGTATGATGGTTGGCCGTCAAGCGAGTGGGTGCCGCCGAGCCGGGCGGGCAAGCCAGCCCCGCAGTGGGATCTTGCGGCACAGCGCCCCACCCGCCCGTCGCTTGATTAGCGCGTCCTATCAAAAAATTTCGCAAAAAATATCTTGACGAACCCATGAGTCCTGCGCAATAGTCACTGCCGTGAAACACAACCTCAAGGAAGCTGGTCTATTAAGAAATCTTTTGTTCGTGACTCTCGTGGCAGGCATCCATCAGGGAGCCGAAGCGTCGACCTTATCCTTCAGGGCCGCTGCACAAGCGAACGCGGGTCTCATCCATCAGTGGGGCTTTGACGGGGCAGACGTCTCGACGGCTGGCTTGGACCTGGAGGGGGCCACCAATCTCGCCCAACAGATCTATGGCACCGGCGCACCTATAGCCTACGATCAGCTTGGATATGATGGGACCTCCAACGCGTTTAGGACCAACCGCTCTGTGGGCAGTGACGCCACGGGCGGCGGCTATTTGAAGGCAACTAGTGCGAACCCAGTCAGTGCACTGGGCAGCACCTTCTCCTTCGAGATCATCTTAAAGGCCGATCAGGCATCTATCACCGGCGGAGTCAACAACCTCGGTTACATCCTCTCAAACCGGAGTGCCGATAACGCTAGCCGCGGATATTTCCTGATGCAGGGCCAAGCCCCTTTGCCTGCCGCCGCCTCTCCGTTCAGCAGCACGCTGGGCAACGGCTACACCGCGGTCAACACGAACATCATCACCGGCAGCCCGCTGACCGTGGGAGACTGGTATTACGTGGCAGGCTCCTACACTGCCATCCCCGGAGTGTCGGTCACTTGGACCAATTACTTTGCCAACCTGACGACCGGCGGGCCTCTCGTCACGAGCGGGCCCTTCACGAACTCGGGGGGCACCTACCCCATCGGTGCAGCCCTCCAGTTCGGGATCGGTGGTCGGTACGACGGCCAAGAAGCCTTCCCGGGATACATCGACGAGGTCAACCTGTACAGCACGGCGCTTAGCGGTACTGACATCCAGACGAACTTCAACGCACTGATTCCCGAGCCGTCGACCTTTGCGTTGTTCTCGTTAGGTCTGTTATCGATCCTGCGTCGGCGGCGCCCGGTTTGCTAGGTTCGATGTCGGCACGGCAATCGGCTGCAAGGAAATCGCTTTCGCGCCCGCCGCACCGGGACCGGTCAGAACCGGGCCGGGCGTCAGGGAGATAGTGAGGGGGGTTGGAGCTTGCCAGCGACGCCGCCAGGTTGATGGTAGCACGGGCTCTGTCCCCTTGTTATCCGCCGTCAAGCCTTCCGACCGTCAAGCGAGAGGGAGCAGCCGAGCCGGGCGGGCAAGCCAGCGCTGCGGCGGAATCTTGCGGCGCAGAGCCCCCCCCCACCCGTCACTTGATTAGCGCGTCTTATCAAAAAATCTAGCAAAAAAATACCTTGGCGGACTTTTGAGTCCTGTGCATATGTAGCTGCGATGAAACACAACCTCAAACTCAAAGAAGCTGGTCTATTCAGAAATCTTTTGTTCGTGTCTCTCGTGGCAGGCATCCCCCAGGGAGCCGAAGCGGCAACTGCTGACCTGCAAAACACCGCTCAAGCGAACCCGAATATCATTCACCAATGGTCATTTGACGGGGAGGACGTCTCGACGGCTGGCAAGGACCTGAAGGGTTCCTCCGATCTCGCCGAACGGATCTATGGCACCGGTGTGCCCCTAGGCTACAATGTGAGCGGATTTGATGGGACCTCCAAAGCGTTTTCGAGCAACCGCGCCCCGGGCAGTGACTCCACAGGCGGCGGCTATTTGAAGGCAACTGGAGCGAACCAACTTCCTGCTTTGGGCGACACCTTCTCCTTCGAGATCATCGTTAAGCCCGCTCAGGATGCCATCACCGGCGGTACCTTCAATCTCGGTTACGTCCTCTCCAGCCGGAGTGCCGATAACGCTAGCCGCGGATATTTCCTGATGCAGGGCCAAGCCCCTTTGCCTGCCGCCGCCTCTCCATTCAGCAGCACGCTGGGCAACGGCTACACCGCAGTCAACACGAACATCATCACCGGCAGCCCGCTGACCGTGGGGGACTGGTATTACGTGGCTGGCTCCTACACCGCCGACCCCGGCGGGGCGAATGTCACGTGGACCAATTACTACGCCAATCTGACGACCGGCGGACCTCTCGTCACGGTCGGGCCCTTCACGAACTCGGGCGGCACCTACCCGCGTGGTGCCGCCATCGACTTCGGCATCGGTGGTCGGTACGACGGCCAGGAAGCCTTCCCGGGATCGATCGACGAGGTCAACCTCTACAGCGCGGCGCTGGACGGTGCCACTTTCCAGGCGCACCTGGACCAACTGTTGATTACCGACACCCCCGAACTGCGCCTCTCGATTCGCCGCGAGGACCAGCCGTTGACGGCGCTCGTCGTCTTCTGGTCCGCCGCACTGACCGACGCCACTCTCGAAAGTTCCCCGAACCTCGCCGACCCCTGGACTCCAGTCACCGAGGGCATCACCGTGGTCGGCGACATGTTCGAATACCGCATCCTCCTCCCGTCAGCCGAACCCCGATTCTTTTTCCGCCTCAGGCGCTGAGCGGCCGCGTGTTGTGTATAAAGACCGGTGGCCGGACTCTGATCTTTATACACAATTCAGGGGAGCGATTCCTCGCTTGGTGTTCAGTGCGGGTTGGGGTTCCAAGGTCGCGGAGCGACCCTGGAGGGTAGCCGTGGGTTTCAACCCACGGTTC
>CAZGBW010000356.1:0-2929 GCA_964523995.1 uncultured Victivallales bacterium
GCCGCCTGTCCGATGCGGGCGATCGTGATCGGCGGCAGCGCAATGCCGTAAAGACTGCACAGGCCGAGCGCGGTTCCCATCTCCAGCGCGGCGGAACTGGATAAGCCGGCACCGAGCGGTACCGAGCTGAAGAAGAGCGCGTTCCATCCCTTGCTGCCACGGACATGGGGTAGCAGCTTGGCGAAGACCCCCTTGACGTAGTTGGCCCACATGTTGCCGGAATCCCGCTGCACATCGCGCATGTCGAAGCGGACCTCCTTCCTCAGGTCTCCGGCGACCAGCCTGCATGCGCTGTCGGGAGAAGGGGCGGCGAGGAAGCAGGTTCCCATGTTGATGGCGGCGGATAGCACATAGCCCTCGTTGTAATCCGTATGGTTGCCGATAACCTCGATGCGACCGGGCGCATAGGCGGCGACGGAATGCGGCGCGCCGAACCAGGACGCGAATTTGCCGGATGTTACGCAAAGCAGCTCATCTTTGTTCATGGATCAACCTCTGATTTGCGCGAGCAGCTCGTCGCGTTTCTGTTGCATCTTGCCAAGGGTTTTCGCCTCCAGGTTGAGGCGCACCAGCGGTTCGGTGTTCGACAGGCGGACATTGAACCACCAGTCGCCGTACTCGACGCTGATTCCGTCGAGCTCGTACTGCCGCCCGTCGCGGTAGCGGTTCCGGATCTGGTCGAGCACGGCAGCCGGTGCGTCCACCTCGGAGTTGATCTCCCCGCTGGCGAAATACCGCTTGATCGGGCGGATCAGTTCGGAGAGCGGGCAGCCGGCCTCGCTGACGATATTGGCGACCGAGAGGACCGCCAGCGCGGAACTCTCCGTGTAGAAGTTGTCGCGGAAATAATAATGGCCGGAAAGCTCGCCTGCGAAAATGGCATCCGCATCGCGCATCTGCTGCTTGATGAATGCGTGGCCCACGCGGCTCATCATGGGGGTCCCCCCGTTTTCGGCGATGACCTCCTTGACCGCCCAGCTGCTGCGCAAGTCGTAGAAAATGATGCCCTTCTGACGGGTGAGCACATCGCGGGCGATCAGCGCGGTCATGATATCCATGGGGACGATCTCGCCCTTCTCGTCGGTGAATCCGGCGCGGTCCGCATCGCCATCGAATGCCACTCCGAAGTCGTAGCCGCCGCCGCGGACCTTCGCCTGGAGCGCCTCAAACGTTTCTTCCTTGAGCGGATTCGCCTCGTGATTGGGAAAGGTGCCGTCAAGCGTATCGAAAAGCGGATCCAGGGTGATAAGCCCCTCGAAGGCGGTGGACTCCAGGATGCCCATGCCATTGGCCATATCCACGGCCAGCCGGATGGGGCGGCTCAGCCGGGCATGCTGACGGATCGCGGCGGCGTAGGCGGCGGCGATCGGATGGTCGATGATGCGGCCCGGTGTGGCGGCGGGCGGATCAAACGATCCGCTGTTCACGATGGCCTCGATATCGGCGATCCCGGTGGTGCCGCTGATGGGTACCGCACCCGCGCGGCAGAGCTTCATGCCGTTCCATTCCCCGGGGTTGTGCGAGGCGGTGATCATGATGCTGGCATCCGCCTTGAGCGACCCGTTGGCAAAATAGCTCATCGGGGTGGAACAGAGACCGATATCAATGACATCCGCGCCATGCAGGGTCAACCCGCGGGCGAGGGCATGGAACAGCGGGGGCGAGTGCGGGCGCATATCGCGGCCGACGACCACGGTCCTGGGCTTCAGCAGCGTGGCGAAGGCCCGGCCGATCGAGAACGCCGTTTCCGCCGTGATGGTTTTGCCGTAAATGCCGCGAATATCGTATGCTTTGAAAATTCCTGCCATGATTTGTTTTCCCCGTCGCCAGATGATCGAATCCGAATGAACTCGCTTTGTAGCAGGTCCGGGGGTAAAGTTCAAACGCGAATCAACCGGAGGTCAACAATGGGTGCGTGACCGTTCCCGGTCTGTCCGGATCCGTGGACAGGTGCGCGACCCCATTCGGGAATAACCCGTCGAGGGACAATACGCCAAGAAGGTTTAACGATGATGAAAAAGAGGGTAGTTGCAATACTGGGACGTCCGAATGTGGGCAAGTCGGCGCTGTTCAACCGGCTGGCCGGGCGGCGCGTGGCCATCGTGCATGCCCAGAGCGGGGTGACGAGGGACCGGCTGATGCGGGAAGTGTCCTGGGAGGATTCCCGTTTTATCCTCGTCGATACCGGAGGCATCTGCACGCCCGACAGCCGGAGCGGCCAGGCGGAGATCGAAGCCGGTATCCGCCGGCAGGCGGAGGCGGCCCTTGAAGATGCCGCCGTGGTTCTGCTGGTGACGGACATCCAGTCGGGCGTGCATCCCATGGATGCGGATGTGGCGGAACTGATCCGCCGCAGCGGCTGCCGCGCGTATCTGGTGGCGAACAAGGCCGATGGCGAGCGGCAGGATGCCTCCGCCGCGGATTTTGCGAGGCTCGGGTTCCCGGTCTTCCCGGTATCGGCGCTTCAGAACCGCGGGATTTCGGACCTGATGACCGAAGTGGTCGGTGCCCTTCCTGAAAGCGGGAATGCAACGGTGTCCACCCCGCTGCGCGTGGCGATCGTCGGCCGTCCGAATGTCGGGAAATCCTCCTATGTCAACCGGCTGCTGCGCAGCGAGCGCGTGATTGTCTCGGAAGTGCCTGGGACAACGCGCGACAGCATCGAGGTGCCGTTCAGCGTGGGGGGCGGGCATCAGGCCCGGCATTACCTGCTGGTGGACACGGCGGGTATCCGCAGTGCCGGGAAGATTGACACGACCGTGGAGCGGTTCAGCCTGTTCCGTTCCGAACAGAGTATCAAGGAAGCGAATGTGGTGGTTCTGGTCCTGGACGCGTTGCAGGGGCCGACGGCGCACGACAAGAAGATCGCGGCGCTGATCAACGAGCATCGTCGCGGCTGCGTGATCCTGGTGAACAAGTGGGATCTGGC
>CAZGBW010000357.1:0-2917 GCA_964523995.1 uncultured Victivallales bacterium
GTGATCTTCGCCGATATCTTGGGCCGCTGTTGGGGAGGTAGGTTGTTAGAAATTAATTAATATAAACTAAAGATTAACAAGAAACCGTTTGTCTCCATGAGGAGGCGAGCGGATGCAGGCGTGGAGTGGCAGCACCCAGAATGTTTATCGGCCGAGAAAGCCAAAGGCTTCGCCGCTCTGGCAATGCCTGTCCCGGAGTTTCGACACGTTTCTCAAGGACTATGAGGCGAGTTACCAGCCCCGCTACGGTTTTTTGCGCCCGGTCATCCCTGAGGTGGTGGGCAGTCAGGCTGTAGACCTGAGACCGCAGGCTGCAGGGAACCAGTTACGGAAATACATTGCGGCAACAAGCCCAATTACCTCCAGTCTGCAGCCTCCGGTCTCCAGTCTGATTCGGCATTCCCAAGATGCTGCGCCCGTACTTCCGTTTCGACCGTGACTTGCTCAAGGCCCTGTGCCGCCTTGCGCACGAGAGCCTGCTCGAATATCTGGGTACTACGCTTGACCTTCCCGACGGCCACCCGGGCGTCGTCATGGCATGAGATTAGGCTGGAGGCGGGAGGCTGCAGACTGTAGGTTCACGGCATGAGAGATCACACAAAACTTCGGGCATTTGAATTGGCCGATGGACTGGTAGTCGCCGTGTACAAAGTGACGCAGTCATTTCCGAGGGATGAGATGTTTGGACTAACATCTCAACTCCGTCGGGCCTCCGTATCCATCGCCTCTAACATTGTCGAGGGTTGCGCCAGATTTACCGAGGCCGAGTACATTCACTTCCTCGACATGGCCTACGGCTCCGCGCGTGAAGTGGAGTACCAAGTTGGCCTCTCACATCGGCTGGGATTCCTTGACGCAACAGTTCATGAGCAACTTCAGCATCGCGCCATCGAGACGGCCAAGGTGCTCAACGGATTACTCCGCTCGCTTCGTAAATCCTGATCCTGCCTACAGTCTGCAGCCTCCGGCCTCCAGCCTGCGGGCCGCCAGCGCAATAAGCAGGCCGCCGAGGAGGCCAAGGCCGGGGCGGTCCATGCCGTCGAGGTGATCGATGTCTCTGAGCACAAGCCCCGCCGCATTCCGTCTGCGAAGTGGCGTGAACTGATCAAGAAGGTCTGGGAGGCTGACCCGCTGCAATGCCCGCGATGTTCGTGCGAGATGGGGATAGTCGCGTTGATTGATGAACGCGCCGTGATTGAGCGGATTCTGAGACATATGGGTCTCTGGGCTCAAGGGGTACGGGTGAGCCCATCAACCGGACCGCCTGAACCTGTATCCGGCGAACGCATCATCGAGCCGTTGCTCGAGGACCCTTTCCCGGATTACGACACCGAACCAGCCTGCCGTGAGCTTGCCGAACCGGTAATGGCGTACGCGAACGGTTGAGCTCACTCGCGGTGGGACGGGTTTGTCTCCTTTTGGCGCCGCTTACAGTAAAACAGGTCCGCTTGGATGATCTGACCGGCCTCAGCGCTTCAAAATGGGGATTTGTACCCGATCTTGACCTTCTCGCCAGCTTTCCCCATGATCTTCACCATGAAAACGATGTTTCAGGTCGGCCTCAACGGGCAAGTGTCCGTACCACCAGAAAAAGCGATTTCTTATCCATTCCATCGCTCCGGCCGCAGTCCCGGTCGTACACCTGCAAGGAGATTGGCATGCATCGCTTCCCTCCGTTCTCCGTCCGGAATCCTGACCATGAGCGCAGCCCGTTCACCGGGATGAACCGCGGCCACTGGCTCCAGGCGGCTCATCATCTGATGGAGGGCGTCTTCTCGCATGTGTCGTCGATCGAGGACCCCCTGGTGTTCCCGAAGGTTCCCGGGAAGACCTATCCGCAACCGAACGATCCCGAGTGGCGATTCCGCTCGCTGGAATGGGAGGGACTGGTCCGGACCCTGAACGCAGCCGCACCACTGCTGATGGAGGATCCGGGACTGGTCATCCGGGGCATTCCGGTGGCGGCGTACTACCGCAAGCAGCTCGGCTACAAGTTCCACCCGAACCATCCGCTGCGTCTGCCGTCCATGGCGTCCCTCGCAGACACAGTGATGCTGCAGATGACCTGCGAGTTCGGCGGTCTGTGCGTGCTGCTCCTGCAGTATCCCGGGTTGGAACGCCTGCTGTTCGACGAGGAGACCCGGCCAGCGTTCCTCGACGGGCTTTCAGAATATGCCCACGGCCGCACTGGACCGCAGAACTGGCGATTCTTCAATGTCATGATGCTCACGTACCTGATCTCCGCCGGGCGGGAGGTTGATCAGGAGCTGTACGTGGACCATCTGAATGAGATGATGGCCTGCCACGCCGGGGATGGATGGTACTGCGACGCGGAGGCTTTCGACTACTATACCGCCTGGGTCTACCACATATACGCGGTCCTGTGGTGCCGGGTGCATGGCGACGCCCACGATCCGGCGCGGGCCAAGGCCTTCCGCGCCATCGCCGCCCAGCTGCTCCGCACCTATCCGCGGCTCTTCGCCCGGGACGGACACATGATCATGTGGGGTCGGAGCATCTGCTACCGCACCGGAGCAGGCGCGCCGTTGCCAACGGTGATGGATCTGCCGGAAGCCGGCATCGATCCCGGTTGGGCCCGCCGCATCCAGTCGGGCAATCTCCTGCAGTTCCTCACCCGCGCGGAGTTCCTCCACAACGCCGTGCCCAGTCTCGGATTCTATGGCCACTGCGAGGCGGTCCTCCAGCCGTATCTGTCCTCGGCCAGTCCGTTCTGGCTCGCGCTGACATTCGGCGCCTTGTCCTTGCCGGAACAGGATCCGTACTGGCAGGCCGTGGAGAGCGAAGGGCCGTGGCCAGGTTGGGGCGGAGAACCCGCCTGCCTGGAACTCACAGGTCCCGGGCTCCATGTGGTCAACCGCGCCGTCGATGGCACAACTGAACTCCGGCCGGGCAAGGT
>CAZGBW010000358.1:0-2906 GCA_964523995.1 uncultured Victivallales bacterium
GGGCGGACCGATCGGCAGGCGTGCCGAAACCGCCGCCGTGTTGGCCGTCTTGTCGGCGCCCTTCGCACCGTCGTCAACCGCTGCGACTGCCACAAGCAATCCAATCATCATCAATCCAACTGTCAGTATTCGTTTCATTTTGCTATCCTTTCATTTTGCTGGAGGAACAATAGCGGCGGCCGAGGCATCCTCTTTGACGACACGCACTTCCACAAGCTCCACCACCTTGCTATCGCCAACCTGGTGATCCGTGCCGTCCTCAAAGAGAAGCCGCACATACCTTCCCTTGTCACGGATGGCATATTCATACTGTTTTCCGTTGAATTTGCTCCTGATGGCGGGAACGTTCGTTGATTTGCTGACGACCGTCCGCCAAGTGTTGCCGTCATCGCTCACCTGAAACGTGATTGTTTTAGGAACAAAAATATAGCAGTCGTCGAGTACCCGGAACTGGATCTGAATTGCGGGGATGGGAGTGAGCGCTCCCATATCCGCCTGCCACCAGGAGCCGATGTCCTGCTGATTGGCGCTGACCCAGCAGTTTTGCACATCATCAGCCGTCAGGATGTCGTCAATAGCCTTGCCGGCATCAAAGGTCGCGTCATACTGCGAAGAGGCGGTTGCGGTCTTGATCTTGGCAGCGGGAGACGCTGGGGCAACGGCAACAGGAACCACGGAGAGTTGCCGGATGCATACCGTAGGGCTCTTGTGGCGGACCCCCTGCGGATATGCCACGGCTTTCAGCCTGTACTTGCCACATTCTTTCGGAACTGACACAGCCAGTTCATACGTATTCCTGCCGACGCCATCCAAGCGGAATGGCTTTTCGGTCGAGACAATCGTCTTGCCTTCCAGATTCTCAACCGAAAGAACCAGCTTGCCCGTAACCGGCTCCGAATCATCGTTGACCAGCATTACCGTGAAGGAATGCCCATCCCCACCCTTGATCGGGAACCATGAATCCAAGTGACTGACCGTCCCGGGCTTGCCGTCACCCCAGAATTTGAGGTATACGCCCAGTGGTTTGAACGACTCGGTCATGTACTTCTCAAATTCAGGCTGCAGTTGCAGCGTCTGCAGGTCATCAAACGCGCCTAAATGGTATGGGCCCGGGTTTCGCGGCAGGTACGAAGCCAGATAAACGTAATAGAACACACCCACCGCACAGCGCTGACTACGCCACATCTCCGTCAGCGCCGCCGTCATGTACCACCGATATTCCCGCCGCTCCTGCACGGTGCCTGGCCCAACGAGGAAGTTCGCGCTTACTAGAGCGTTTTGGATCGGCACACCGTCGGGATACTGCCACAACCAGCAGTACTCGTTGATAATGCGACAATGCCCGGGAAATGATTTATACCACTCGAAAGCGGTCTTTCCTGCATCAAAATCATTGAAATGCCGCAAATCCTTGTTGTACGGGTTTTGTATAAGAAGATACGGATGCGCCTCGCTGGGATCATCCGGGCCGGCAGGTGCGCTCCAACCGTTATCCCAGGCACGACCGGATAGATCCAACGGGCGCACCGCATTGACGAATTGCGCCAGCTTCCCGCTGACCGTTTCATTGTTCGAATCCCACATGAAAACGCATGGATGATTCCAGTTGTCACGCATCCAGCGGCCGTATTCCCCGATCATCTCGCGATCATCCCATTCCTTGTGGTACTCCCACACGATCGGCTCCAACTGCACCATGATGCCTTCCTCGTCCGCTATATCCAGCCACATCTGCGGCACGGGCGACAGACAGAACCGGAACGCATTCCAGTTCATCCGCTTCGGAATCTCCGCGATCAGCTTCTTTACCCAAGCCCGGTCCCAGGGTTTGTTCCCGCAGAGCGGATCTTCCACGTGCAGGAACAACTCAATGTTACCGCCGCGCAGGTAATACGGCTTGCCGTTCAGATAACCCACCCCCGCCTTGTTGTCGAACCGGTACTCGCGCATGCCAAACCGCGTTTTAAGACTGTCCCCGTCGGTGCGGGTTTCCACCACGTACAGGAACGGATCCTCCGGTGACCACAACCGCGCCTTTTCCAGCCGGTTGGTCTGGGTATACGTCTTCTCCTCGCCGGCGTCCAAACGGTCGTGCAGTGGCTGCACCCGAACAGCCTCTACCCCCTCTTTCCAACTCTTTATCACATGCCCTAGCTCAACATCACGCGCCGCGCCGTAATTCCTCACCTTCGTCTGCACAACCACCTCTGAAGCGCCGACACGCGGCGCCACCTGGATACTCTCGATCACCGGGTTGTCGCAAAATATTAGACGGACATCATCATAGATGCCCGGCGTCCATTTGTGTTTCGAACTGTAAGAGCCGGCGCCAGGAATGTTTTCCGGCAGCACCGCCGGGTGCGCCCCGACGCGCACCAGCAGCCGGTTCTCGCCCTTCCAGTTGATGGTGTCGGTCAGGTTGAAGGTACTCTCCGTCCAGCAGCTCAGGCTCTCTCCACTTTCTTTGCCATTCAGCCAGACCTTGGTGCCGAACTGCGACTTGCCGATCTTGAGCAGCGCAACCTCACGCTTCTCCGGCGCAACAAAAGTCCGCTGATACCAGAAGTAGTTCCGCTTCTGCACGGAAATGCCGATCGCGGGCAGAGGCGCGTTGGCTGCCAAGATCGAGTTCGTGCTGCCCCACGGGTAATTGCGGCCGAACCGCCCCAGGTATTCCTTGCTGGCAAACAGGTCCACGCCCGGAAACGCCGGCCTGGCCAGATTCACCAGCCCGGGCACCGGCGCCGTGTGGGTAAACGTTGCGGGCATTTCGGTCGCACCGACGCTCTCCTCGATCTGCCAGTCACCGTTCAGCGAAACGATCTCCCGCTCCCCGCCTCCCACCGCGACCACTGCACCCGCCAAAAGCAGGCTACTTATCGTTATCAAAACCATCGTCTTGCTCA
>CAZGBW010000359.1:0-2900 GCA_964523995.1 uncultured Victivallales bacterium
TCGGCCGCCATGGTCGGACATACCGGTACGAACTGGTGGCGGCGAATCTCCGGGAGACGTACCGTTCGGCCCGCCTGCCGGTCGTCGAGCATACGCATGCCGTCTATCATCTCGTCCTGTATGTGGAGGGCCGGGGATTCTTCAGTCTGGAGGGACAGCGCCATCCGGTGGAGCAGGGCGTGCTGGCGGTGGTTCCGCCGGGCTGTCCGCATGCGTTCACCCCGCCGGGCGGTCATGTGGTCTATCATGCGCTGACCTTTGCCCTGAAGGATGGCGATCGGACCCTGGATGAGAGTGCGGAGCTGCTGCTGGCGCACTATACCGGGCGCAAGGTCGTGCTGCCAGCCCTGATCCGGCCGGATGCGGCATCCTTGGCGCTGCTGCGTCAGCGCCTGGAGGATCTGGTGCATGCGCTGCTGAAATCGCCGGTGGACTGGATCGAGCATCAGCAGCGGATGATTTCCATCCTCGGCCAGGTCGGCACGATGGGGCCGTCCGGGACCGCCGCCGCCAGTCTGGGCGACCGGGCGAAGGCGCTGCTGGATGCAAGGTTTTCGGACCCGGCCCTGTCCCTGCAGTCGCTGGCAGGCGAACTGCATACCGCTCCCGAGCATCTCTGCCGTCAGTTTCGCCGCCAGACCGGTACCGGTCCGATGCAGTACCGCAACCGCTTGCGGATGCAGGCCGCCGGTGCGCTGCTACGCAACACCAATCTGCCCTGCAAAGCGATCGCCGACCGCCTTGGATTCAGCGATCCTTACACCTTTTCTCGGGCCTATCGCCGCGTGGCCGGGCATTCGCCCGTACAGGAGCGCGCAGGGTAGTCGAGTCAATCCCGCGCCTTGAAAGGCGCTACCCCTCCATCTCCGTGAGGTGCTTCCAGTAGCGGGACGGCATGAACTGGCGCTGGAGGGCGGGGTTGAGGCGGGTCTCGATGGCCACGGTGCGGTGGAACGTCTTCCACAGAGACCGGCTGCGGGTCTCGCCTGACGACGGTTCGTCGCCCGCCAGGCAGCGGTCGAGCACGTCGCCCTCGAGCAGATCGCCGGCAGGCGTCTCGGCATTCAGGCGCGTGCCGTTCCAGGTGGCGGCGCGCCGACGCCGGCAGTCGAGTATGATCCAGCGCTGGCTGGCCAGGCGGCGGCGGAAGTGGAACGCCAGCGGCAGGGTGATGTCGTAATCGGGCTCGTACAGGGCGATGAAGCGGCCGGTCTGCAGCTCCTGGAAGCGCAGCAGTCCCTTGAACCGGTGGATCTCGAGCGAGACCCGGCGCGCCCAGCGGTGGATGAAGATCACGTCGGGATCCGCCAGCGCCTGGGCGATGCAGGCCCCGTGCATGACCGCCTTGCGGGCGTAGCCGAGCAGGGCCGGTTCCAGGCCTTCCGGCATGGCGGTGAGCGCCCGCAGCAGGGTATGCACCCCATCGCGGGAGGAACGCTCCGCGATGTAATTGAGGAACCGCTCGGCACGCGCGGGATCGGACTCGACCGTTTCGCGGGCGCTGGCAAACAAGTCGCGCACCGCATCCGGCCGCGCGAACCGGACCGCTGGAACCCCGGGGCGTTTGTACGCCTCCGCCACCGCGCACAGACAGCCGGTCGGGCTGCCGTCATGCATAAGCTCGACCGGCGGCGGCGAATCAGAACGAGAGTGTAAGCTGCTCGGCATGGACGGGCTGCGCCTCCTGGGTGAGCGCCCGGCGGACGCTTTCGACGCTTTGAATGGGCAGGCCGGGGCGGCGTCCGGCGGCAATGATGAAATAGGCCGCGCGCTTCAGCACGACGCCCAGTTTCTGCAGGTCGGCCAGGGAGAGGGCCTGGAAGCGACGGGCGCTGACAATGCGGCGGGCGGAGGTGACGCCGATGCCCGGCACCCGCAAAATCTGCGCGTAGTCGGCCCGGTTGACGTCGATCGGAAAGAAGTGGTAGTTGCGGACGGCCCACATGGCCTTGGGATCGAGCACGGCATCCAGGTCCGGTTCCTTCTCGGAGAGCAGCTCATCGGCCCGGTAGCCGTAATTGCGCAGCAGCCAGTCGGCCTGGTAGAGGCGGTGCTCGCGCAGCAGCGGCGGCATGTCCACCGGCTGCAGCCGGCTGTCGTAGCGATTGACCGGGATAAAGGCCGAATAGTAGACGCGGCTAAGGTCATAGTGGTTGTAGAGCGACTCGCCAAGACGGACGATCTGGAAATCCGATTCCGGACTGGCGCCGACAATCAACTGGGTGCTGTGCCCGCCGGGCGCGAAGGCGGGGGCGCGGCGATCACGGCGTCGTTCCGCCCGGCTTTCGCGGATGCTGTTGCCCAGGAATGCCATCGGGGTGATGATATCGGCCTTGGTCTTCTCGGGGGCAAGCTGTTTCAGTGACGCCTCCGAGGGCAATTCGATATTGACGCTGACGCGGTCGGCGAAAAGCCCCGCCTGTCGCATCAGCTCGAGACTGGCGCCGGGAATGGCCTTGAGATGGATATACCCCCCGAAGCCCTCCTCCTGGCGCAGGCGGCGGGCGATGGAGACCATCCGGTCCATCACCCGGTCGGGAGTCCCGAACACCGCCGAGCTGAGGAAAAGGCCCTCGATGTAGTTTCGGCGGTAGAACTCCATGGTGAGCGAGACGACTTCTGAAACGCTGAAGGTGGTGCGCGGACGGTCGTTGCTGCGGCGGTTGATGCAGTAGGCGCAGTCGTAGAGGCAGACGTTGGAAAGCAGGATCTTCAGCAGCGAGATGCAGCGGCCGTCGCTCGACCAACTGTGGCAGATGCCGGAGGTGGAGGTCGAGCCGGTTTTCGTGCCCTTGCGGTTGCTGCCGCTCGACGCGCAGGAGGCGTCGTATTTGGCGGCATCGGTCAGGATGGCAAGTTTCTCTTCAAGCGTCATGCCGCCGATTATACCGCCGACCCCC
>CAZGBW010000360.1:0-2900 GCA_964523995.1 uncultured Victivallales bacterium
CCCCCGGTGTTTATCGGCTCGAAAAGCCGCTGGTGTTTACGCCCGAGGACGGCGGCACGGCGGAATGCCCGGTCACCTGGTCCGGCGACGGCGGCCGTCCGCTCTTGAGTGGGGCACGGGTCATCGCCGGCTGGCGGTCGGGGACGATCAACAGTCGGCCGTGCTGGCAAGTGGATCTGCAGGAGGTCAAGGCGGGCCGCTGGTGGTTCACCCAACTGTTTGTCAACGGCCGCCGCCGGTTGCGCGCCCGGCTGCCCAAGCAGGGCTTATACCGATTTGCGGGTGTTCCGGAGGAGGAGGCAAAAGTGGATGCCGGGGGCCATTTCCATGGTGCCATGAGCGCGCTGTTTGAACCCGGTGAAATCCGGGCCTTCCGGAACCTGGCGGACATTGAGGTCGTGGTGCCGGACCACTGGTACGAGAATCATCTCCGCATTGAATCCGTGGACGAGGCGAACCGCCTGATCCGGTTTGCCACCAAGGGCTGGAGCCGGTTTTCGCGCGATGAAACCGGGCGGCATACCCGCTTCCGGCTGGACCATGTGGCCGAGGCCTGTACAGAGCCGGGTGACTGGTATCTCGACCGCCCGACCGGAACGCTTTCCTACATCCCCCTGCCAGGTGAGAAACTGGAAACGACTTTTTTCGAGGCCCCGGCGTTGGACCTGCTGTTGTCGGTGCAGGGCGATGCGCTCAACCCGGAACGGCGCGTCCGGCACCTGCGGTTCGAGTTCCTGGACTTGCGCCATGCGGATTGGGAACTGCCGCGGAACAATCCCGGCGCGCTGCAGTCGGCGATGAACGTGCCTGCCGCGGTGCGTTTGGTGGGCGCCGAGGACTGTGCGCTTTATGGTTGCCGCGTCAGTCAGGCAGGCGGCTGGGCGATTGAGGTCCTGCGAGGCTGCCACCGCAACCGCATCGTCGCCTGCGCATTGCACGATCTCGGCGGGGGCGGCGTCAAGATCGGCCACGAGGGCGGGCTTCCGCGCGAATGGGTCGAGGGTTCGCAAACTGCATTTCGCGGCCTGGATGCCGCGGCGCTGGGGTGGGGCCCCTGCCGCGAGGAACCGGGCGGCCTGATGCCGGGCCGCGATCGGTCCGAGCCTTCGGCCACCACCGTGAGCGACTGCTCGATCCACGATGGCGGGATCATCTTCCATTCCGCCATCGGCGTCTGGATCGGCGACGCCGGTCGCAACCGTGTCGTGCATAATCACATCTGGAATTTCAACTACAGCGGCATCTCGTGCGGCTGGACCTGGGGCTACGCGCCGGCCTTCGCGTGCGACAACCGCATCGAAGGCAACCACATTCACGGGATCGGCCATGGCATGCTGAGCGACATGGGGGCCATCTACACCCTCGGCCGGCAGGCAGGCACCACGATCCGGCGGAACTATATCCACGACGTGGACAGCTACGGGTACGGCGGTTGGGGTATCTACACCGACGAGGGCAGCAGTTGGATCCGGGTCGAGGAGAATGTCGTGTGTCGCACCAGGAGCGGCGGGTTCATGCAGCACTATGGGCGGGACAACATTGTCCGGCACAATCTGTTCGCGGAAGCCGTCGGCACGCAGGTCCAGATCTCGCGCCGGGAAATGATGGGCTCCTTGACCTTCCGGGGGAACCTCGTACAGGGCGCCGGGAATGGCGAACTGTGGGCTGGCGAAGGCTGGGCCACGGCAGGGATGGACGGCAACGTCTATGTCGGCGCGCCGGGCCGGACCGCGGAGTTTGCCGGGCAGACCTGGGAGCAATGGCGCGCGGGCGGAAGGGATCGGGCCGGGAAGTTCCTGGACGCGGTGTTGTTGGATGCCGGTGGGGATCTGCCGCTTCTCGGCTGCCCCGAGGCCTTCAAGGCCGCCGGCCTGGATCCCAGGCGGCTGTCCGCCGTGGTGGCGGAGGCCGGACCGCGCCTTGGCTTGTGCCTGCCGCCATCCATCGACGACGTGCGTCAGGAACCTGAGAAACGCCGCCCATTGGTGGAAGCCTGCCTCTGGCCCTGGCCCGCCGAATGGCCGGGGGATCATCCCTGGGGCTCGTTGCCGTCATGCGCCATCACCCCGAAAGGGGCCGCGCGGACGTTCTCGCTGACGCTGGAGAACCGGGGCGATGCGCCGGTGCGCGGGGAATACCGGCTGAAAGTTGTGCCGGCCTCCGCGGCCCGCTTTGAGGGTCCGCGCCGTCTGGCCGTCAACCTCAAGCCCGGGGCGCGGACGCAGCTTGAAGTGACGCTCGTGGCGACCGGTCAATCCAAGGCCTTCTGCTTTGCAGCCGAGGCGCGTGGCGTGCACTTGTTCGACAGCCGGCTGTTCTGCGTAGTGGCGCGGGGCGTTCCGCCGACGCTGACGATTCAATGCCTATCGGTGGCACCCAAGTCGGCTGGGTTGTTGAAGACGCTGGAACCGCTGACGCCTCATCCGCTGGACGGGAATGGCTGCCCGGTCGCGGCGAGCGTGCGGCTGGCCGTTGCAGGGGATCGGCTTTTGTTCCGCCTGGACACCGAAGACGCAGCGCCCGTGCGGCGTTCGCTGCTGTGGGAGGGGTCCAGCGTTGAACTGTTTGTCGCGCCGAAGGTGGGCGCGCCACGGCGGCAACTGATCGCGGCGCCTCCCGTGGGAGAGGAAGCTGTGGGCATCAAACTGGATACGCCCGCCGGCATGATCATCCCGGAGGGGGTGGAAGCCGTTGGCACCATGACCAAGACCGGCTGGGCGTTGGCGCTGTCCATCCCGCTGGCGGTGCTGGGACTAGAGGGTGCGGCGGACGGATTTGCCCTGGACCTGGCGGTAAATGCCGCATCGGCGGACGGGATTTGGTCCCGGACCCAACTGGCGGGCGTGTCTGCTCCGTACCCGTCGTCGGCTGGATATGCGCGGGTTGTCGTCGGATGTAAG
>CAZGBW010000361.1:0-2895 GCA_964523995.1 uncultured Victivallales bacterium
CGCCACCGCACCACCCCCGGACTGCTCGCGGCCCTGGTCGGCGAACTGCTGGACGGAACCGAAACCGCGGGCGTTACGCCATCCACGGGAGATCTTGAGATACTGCTCGAACAACACGGCGGCGACATTCGACAATGCCTGCGTGATCTTTACGACCGGGCCTCGCGTGCTGACCGACCTACCATCATTCAATATTCCTTACCCCTTGGTAACATCAATGATGGCGCAACGGGGTCAAATCCGTAAAGCATTCTCCCGGGCCTCGGTAACATTAAATGAGGTGCCATACGGACGTGCGAACTGTTTTTTCCGCTTGACTTCAAGATCCTATCCGCACAGAATCGTGTCAGAGAATGGATGGTAGGGGCGAATGGGACAACTTGCTGGGTTATGCCGGGGAATACAATGATGAAACGGCTGCGGAGCATGATCGCGTTGATTGGAATGCTGGCGATTGCAGCGGGAACCGCTTCCGGTTCTAATATGGGCACTGCGCAGGACGCCCGCCTGAGCGGCAACCGGGTGACGATGCGGCTTTCATCGCCACGCCTGGCCGCCGGGAAAATGGATGAGAGGGACCGCGAGGAGGCTCTCCAGACCGTCACCGTCAAGCCAGCCGCCCCGCAGGACCCGCAGATAAATCGGTCAATATCCTCTGAAATGCGGGCGCAAAAAACCCGGCGTATTGTCGCAAACCAATAATTTTAAAAAAAAACTGGACAGTTGTTGTCGCTGTTTGGTATACATGGCCGCGTATCGATGAAAACAATTCAGAAATCGTGGTGTCACGGGAGCTGATTATCGTAAACAAAACAAAGGGGAGAGAACAAATGAGAGTAATGATGACAGCAGTGGCGCTGGTCGCAGCGTCGGCAATGGTGGCGGGAGCCGCCGATACAGTAGTTCAGAAACGGATTCCGACGATACATCTCGAGAAATGCGCGATTACGCTTCTCGATGCCGATGGAATCAAACCGCTGGCGGGGGCAGCCCTGGCACTGAATCAGGCGGAAGACGGCAAGACGGTGGTGTCCGCCGTGGCGAACAAGGCGGGCCTGTGCGAGATCACGGTTGCCGAGGGACGCTACGTCCTGACGGTGAATGAACGACCGATCACCCTGATCAACGCCGCCAAGGATGGCCAGTTGGCCTGGGCACGGATCGTCGTGTCGGAAACCCCGATGCTGGTCGGCGGACAGGAGGGAGCAACGGAGGAGCAAGATAGTAAGAAGGGCGTTCTTGTCTATTGGCTCGCCGGTGGTGCTGCTGTTGTTGGCGCCGGTGCTGGCGGCTATGCCATCTACGATAACAACAAGAGCGACAATAATAACACGCCGCCCCCCCCGCCGCCCCCGCCGACCCCGACGGTTACTCGGAGAAGGCCTGCTCCGGTAAGTCCTTGATTCGTTCGCAAAGATCATAAATGGACGCTTACGGCATGCGGATTTCTTAAAGAAAGACGCATGCCGTTTTTTTTGGAGGACAACATGAGGAATCTCGTTATACCCGCCTGCCTTCTCCTTGTCACCGCCGTGTCCGGATGCGCAACCCATGGGAGACGGGCGGAAACGGCCGTGCCACCGGCTGGCGGAGCCGCGCAAACCGCCGCCTTCAGCGATGAGATCAGCCGAGATGTGGTCCGTCAAACGCGCGAGCTTCTTCGCCTTCGCGAGGCGGACTACCGGATCGGGCCGGAAGACGTGCTCGAAATCAGTATTTTTGAATGGGAAATGAGTGAAGAGACGAAAACGCTTGAGTTCCGGGTGGCCCAGACCGGTGTCATTTCGCTGCCGTCCATCGGCGTCGTGCAGGTTGGCGACAAGAGCGTTCAGGATATTCAGGCCATCATCGAGAAGAAACTTGCCGATGACGGGGTTCTGCAAAACCCGAGAGTCGGCGTTGCCGTGAAGGAATTCCGCAGCCGCCGGATTGCCGTCATCGGGGAGGTGAACGCGCCCGGTGTTTATGCGATCCAGCAGAATGTGACCACCCTCATGGATATGCTGACGCTGGCGGGCGGTCCCACACGCAGTGCCGGGCAGATTGCACAGATCCTGCGCAAGGAGAAGGGGAAGTTTGATCCCGTCCGTATCACCGTCAATCTGAAGCAACTCTTTGAAGAGGGAATTTTCGATTTGAACGCCGTTCTCCAGGGCGACGACATCGTGTTTGTCCCGAATGCACCGCTAATGTACGTCTACGGCAGCGTCAAGGCGCCGGGAGGCTACACGTTGAACCGCTCGATTCGCGCTCTCGAGGCCATTGCTCTGGCAGGCGGACTGAACAAGGATGCGGATAAGCGGCACAGCTTCCTTGTCAGGCGGGATGGACCCATGGGCATCGAGCAGGTCATTGCTCTCGATCTTCTCGATATCGAGCGGGGAAAACAGCGCGATGTTTTCCTCCAGGAGGGGGACGTGCTGCATGTTCCCGACTCTGCCGCCCGCATCGCCCTCTCGGAGGCATGGAGCGTTTTCCGCGGCATCTTCACATTTACATACCGGTTGGATAATCAGAACTAGTAATGCCAGGCACCCGCCGTCCCTGCCGGGAGGATCCCGCCCCTGACGGTTTCCCCGCGACAGGAACAATCGACAACCATGAATAAAGAGCATCAACACCAACACCCCCAGTATCAGCCCGTCCAGGAACTCTACGAACCGGCGGCACCCGCTGCTGACATTCACCTCATGGATTATATCCAGATCATCTTGCAGCGGTTGCCGCTGGCGATCAGCGTCGGACTCGCCGTCGTGATGCTGGGCACCCTCTACACATGGACGCGCCCCCCCCGCTTCACCGCGAAAGCCACCCTGCTGATGGAACCCGGAAAGGTCAACCTGACCGATATCAAGGACGCCATTGATCCCGTCAGCGCCAGTCTCGGCAAGCGGG
>CAZGBW010000362.1:0-2886 GCA_964523995.1 uncultured Victivallales bacterium
GGCTATAGGGGTCAGGTCTTCTCATTTTACAATGAACGGAGATGTTTGAAAGGATAGAAGCAAGGCAAAGGCTGAATGTGAAATGAGAAGACCTGATCCCTAAAGCCATGAGTCGGCGCTGGCACCAACCGATGCGGTGCCTCTTGTCGAGATAGCACGAAAATACGGAGTGACCAATACTGACATCCGGAGTAGATGAATGTGCCAAGCCGTTCCGGCGTATCATCGCGAAGCGCGGTTCACGCCGATCGGCTACGTTGGCAGAGCAGAAAAGATAATTGTCTTGCGTCAGCGATGAGTATCACTATAGTATCACATCATGAGAACTGAACTGGTCACGACGTTGAAACGGCAGGCGACGCGGATACTGGCCGATCTGCATGTGTCCAAGGACCCTGTTCTAATCACCGAGCACGGCGCCCCGTCCGCCTATTTGGTGGATGTGGCGGCATTTGAGATGATGCAGGACCGGATGACGATCCTCGAGGGGATTGCCCGCGGAGAACGGGCCATTCTGGAGGGCCGGACGCTTCCCCATGCGGAAGCCAGGGGGAGAATGAAAAAGTGGCTCGCCTGATCTGGACGGAGCCGGCGCTGGCCGATCTCGAAGCGATTGCCGACTACATCGCGCTGGACAACCCGGCGGGGGCGTGCCGGCTTGTCCAGAAGGTGTTCGAGAGCGTGGAGCGGCTGGGACGCTTTCCGTCTTCCGGCAAGCGTCCCCCTGAAATGCCGCGGTCGCTCTATCGGGAAATCGTCGTCAACCCGTGTCGCGTGTTTTACAGGTGCGAGGGGGATTCCGTGTTCCTGCTGCACATCATGCGCGCCGAGCGTCTGCTCAGGAGATGGCTGATCGAGGAGCGCAACAGGGCCCGATAGGACTCCCAAGACTCCCACCTTGCTACCGACACCGCCCCCGCGAAAAGCGGGCTGGATTCCCGCCAGGCGGCATGTTAATGTGGATGCCAGTGTGGATCGTGTATCGCCCATCGACCTAACGATCAAGCAAACAGGTCCTGGGTCGGGGAGGTAACGGATGCCGGAATCACAGGCGGTCTCGTTGGCGGCACTCCTTCCGAAAGCCGTTTGTCGGGTGTGGCTCGCGCTGGTTTCCTGCGGCGTCCTTGCGGCGTCTGCCCGGGCCGACACGCTGCTGCAGACCTTCACCCTCAAGGACAGCTTCGGCGTCAGGCACACCAATCAGGTCGTCACCTTCGACCTGAACCAGTCGATCGACGCGACGAACTGCTATCTCCAGAATGATTCCGACGCGGAAGTGCCGTACCAGCGGGTATCCGGAGGGTCCAACGGCCTGATCGCCCTGACCACCGATCTGCCGGCCAATGCCACCAAAACCTTCCGCCTCTATTCCGGACACGCGCCCGCCGTGTTTTTCGGCGGCGTGACGGTGGATTCCACGAATCCGAACTATCACCAGATCTGCAACGGCCTGACGGGCATTCGCGTGCCCAAGGTCTACACGCCGCTTACCACCACGCCGAAATCGCCGATCCAGGGGGTGCAGTTCCGCGATGGAACGTGGTCGCCCGCGGCCAGCGAGCTGATTTTCGCCTCGGTGAACAGCGTCGACTCGATGACGGTCACCTTTGCGGAACAAGGTCCGGTGAGAACGACGGTGGTCGTGACTTACCACACGACCTGTGCCGTCAACTATTACGGATCGGTGGTGGTGCGGCCGGCCGGCGCCGGCCACTACACCACCACCATCACCGTGGAAAAGGGACAGCCTTCCATCCTGTTCGAGACCGACACCGACCTGCAATCCACCACCTCCGTGAGCTTGTATGGCGGCGTGCAGCCCACGCAGCTCCGGTATCAGGGGCACCATGCGACGGAGGCGGTGTATGGCCATCTGACAAACGGCTCCGTATATACGTGGTCGAATGCGTATCCCCCCCAAGACGCGTTGGTCGACATCAACTACGCCAACACGGTGGATGTCAACTACTTCGCCTCCTCCTCCACACGCCCCTGGATGGCGTTGTGGAATCCCTGGGCCGTCAACAGCGGCTGGTACTGGCAGCTTTACGATGCCGCCGGCGCGAGTTCGGCCAATATCGCCGGGATCTTTGCCGGATCGCCCTCCCGCCTGATCGCCTCGGGGGCCAGCGGGCCCGGCGTTTACACCCATCCCGGGCCCGATGCCGGCATCACGGTCATGACCTGGCTGAGGGGGCCGGACGCCTCGCTGTATTACTATCTGACCTCGGCCCACACCATCCGCTTCGCCTGGGGCCTCTTCATGGGCGTCAAAGGCCCGGACCTTCCCGAGAATCCGACCGCCATTCCCGGCATCGCGAAACAGTTCTGTCTCCACGGCAACGGGGTGACGCTGGACAAACTGGCGCACTGGCAACTGGAGTACCCGGACCCGACGCCCCCGTTCGGGGCGATGTATATGTCCCGGTCCACTCTGAGCAACATGATCTCCCGCTGCCGGACCAACACCGCCTATTACAACTACCTCTACAGCGCGGAATCGTATGGCCGGGACATCTGGGACATGTGGCGGGACACCACCGGCGCCAAGGCCCATCAGATGGTCACCAACGTCCACACCGAACTGGCGGCCTATGTCGATGACTGGGCCAACGGCTATGGCTACCTGTCCGAAAAATACACCACGCAGCCCTGGCTCCTCCCAGCGCCCAAGGCGGACCGGTATGACCAGTTGCTGGGCAACGAGTTCATCACCGCCGACGAGAGGACCAAGATCAAGGCCGATGCCGCTTTCTTCGCCAACTGGCTCTGGGACTACGATGTCTATCCCCTGATGATCGACCCGACGAACGGCGCTGTGATGGCTGGAGTTAATTTAGGTACAGCCAACATGCCGGGACAATGGATTGGCACGCGGAGCAGCTA
>CAZGBW010000363.1:0-2874 GCA_964523995.1 uncultured Victivallales bacterium
AGGCGAAGGTCAGGAATTCCGCCGTGCTGTTGCGGATGCGCACGCTGTTTGGTGACTTCTTTTTAGGCATGGGCGTCTCCCTGTCTATGGCTTTTCTGGCACTCTCGCACCCCAGGTCCCAAACACAATCCCACCGGCCTTGTGCCGGTGGTGAAGAAAGCGGTCAGGGCTGCACATTCCAACCAACGTTTACTTCCACCGGCACAAGGCCGGCGGGCAGTCCAATCCTCATTCCGACCCTTGTTCAAAACGGCTGCAACCTACCAGCGAATGCCGCCGGTCGCAATGGTTTTCAACATGAAGTTCAGGACAGGTGTTTCCTGTATCGTGTGCCGTTCTCGCCAGCCCCTAACAGTTGAAGGCAACAGTCATCAGGCCACCGACTGGCACCCGCGGCATCCGCAATCATTCAGCATCAACCGCTTGATAATGTCATAGTTACTCAAGACAGTGGTGGCGTCTGAACGATCGCTTGTCCAAGCGATCGGAGGTCTCGTCAACGCGCTGCCGCCGCCTGACAATATCAGACCGAAGACTGAACATCATGGCCAGGATCAGGCCAGTTTTTCAACCATCCGTTTCACGCACTGTGCCACGTTCTGGTCCTGTAGCTTCGCCAGTGCCTTTTCCAGGACGAACACCCGTCTTTTACGCTCCCCCATCTCTGGCCATTGCTTGAGCAGCGTGCTGACCTTGACCGGGTAGATGTGGTGAACCTGGTTGTTGGTGGTCGTGCACCGACTGCGGAAATCCTGAAGGACCCCGATGACTCCCGCCTCTTCCACCGCCTCCATCAGCGCGACTTCCGAGCGGGGAAGGTGCTTTTCCAAGTGCCCCTTGGGCAGGATCCAGTTGTTGCCGTTCCGGCTGGTGATGAGCACGAGGTGCAGATCCCCGTTTCGTACCAGGTAGGGCAAGGCCGCCGCCCGGATAGAACCCTGGTCCGAATAGGGGAGACCGTGAAGCGCAAGGGATGCGTTATGGTACTCAGGACGCCCTGTGATTTCCTCCGTGCAATAGGCCGGAGGAATAAAAGTCTTGCTCGAGGCCACGCTGTCGAACTCCACCTCGGCAATGCAGAGCGGCCGCAGGGAACCGCTGAAACGGTCCACCTCGATGACGTGGCTTCCCTCGGTCAAAGCGTAACGTTTTTTCCCGATTCGACGGCCCTCGGTCAGCGGCCATAGCGTCTCGAACTGCTTGACGCTGATGGACACCTCCGTTTCACTGCGAACCAGTCCATGTCCCTCCTTTACCGTCAGTGTGCAACTCAGGTCGCGCTGGCGGATCCGGACCTCGCGGTTCTCCTCTACCACCAGGTAACCCTGTCTTATCTCCATGCAAGGCCGGGTGGTCAGTCCGCGCGGGGGTGTGGCGACGATAAAGCGACGTTCGATTTCCAGGGGGGCTTGGGGCATGGCAGACCTCATGGGCTTAGCATTTCCTGACAGAGCTTCTGATACGAGCGGGTGACGGCAAGACCTGGGGCATAGGCCAGTGCAGGGCGGCGGCGCTGCCCCATGCGCTCAATGTGGATCGAATGCGGAATCAAGGTTTCAAGAAAGACCGGGTAGTCCCGGCGGAGTGTCTCCATCATGTCCCTGTGCAGCCCGTTGCTGCGCTGGACCATGGAGAAAAACGGGCGGATGCGATTCGCATCGAGATCCTTCTCGCGGAAGAAATCATAGAGCTGCTCCAGCGTGCGCTCCGAAAGCGGGGTGGGGATGACCGGGACAAGCAGGGAATCCGACACGCGGAGGATATTCTCCGAAAGCAGGGTCAGGTTGGGTGGACAGTCCAGCACGATGCTATCATAGTTCCCGGCAAGGGGGGCGAGGATGGTACCCAGTTGCTGGCGGGATTTCCTCAGCCGGTCCAGCATGATGTCGAAATGGCGGTAGGCCAGGTTGGAGGGGAGGATATCGAGCCCCGGATAATCCGATTCGCGGATGTTGCGGCGCAGGCGTCCGGCCAGCTTGGGACCCTCCTTGAATTTGAACTTGGCGGCTGGCTGGATCCGGAAGTAGTAGGCGGCTGCACACTGGGGATCCAGATCAATCAGCAGCGTGCGGTGCCCCGCCTCCTTCAAGGCATAAGCCAGGTTCACAGCCAGGGCGGTTTTGCCGACACCGCCCTTGATGGAGTAAGCGGCGAAAATCCTCATGATGTTCTCCCGAGAAGGGCTTGGAAAGAGGTGACGCTGCGCTCGCTGCAGAAATTCTCCAGTTCGGTGTCAAGCCCTGATCGTTCGAGGGATTGCCGCTGGTACAGGATGCCCACCAGGGCACCGATCGACAGGGCCAGTCGGCTCCCGTGATGGCTCTGGTCACGGTTATGCGCCTCTTCAAAGTAAGCCAGCAGTCGAGCCTGCTGCACCGACGCATCATTGAAATCGCCCAGGCGGCATTGCAATGATTTCAACGACTTGATCAAGGGCGTCAGCACCTCCTCAGGGAACAGTTCGGAAAAGAGTTCCATCATGTATCGAAGTTTCTTGCAATGGATACGCAGCCTGTGGATCTCCGCATCCGAGGTTAGGCCGTGCAATCGCTCTGCCGTCTGGCGTATCTTCTGGTAGCGTTTCCACATTTGCCTGCAGACGATAGGCCCGATGAGAGCCTGGCTGTATCGTGTGTGTGCAAGGGTATCCGCGCTTTGCAGGAAGGTCCGGAGCCACTGCAGGCTCCGTGCCGTGGTGCTGCTTTGCAAATGCCGGCGTACAGCCCGCAACTCCCGTTCCCGTTCTGCACGGAAGTCCTTGAACATCTGCGCCAGCCCCGGGCGCAAGGGTTCAGGCAGCTCTGCCAGGTAGCGCTCCCGTGCCAGGAGATACACATCCAGGTCACGCAGCCGGTTGGTGCGCGAGGCCAACGC
>CAZGBW010000364.1:0-2864 GCA_964523995.1 uncultured Victivallales bacterium
ACTGGTCCCGGATCATGCCGTCCTCGATCACACCATCGAGATCCACCGTGCGGATGCCCCAGGCGCGCAGCAGCTCCTGGAGTCTCGTCTTGTGGCGCATGGCGTCCTCGTGACTGAAGACGAATTTCCCGATGGGGCAGAGGCCCAGCAAGGGGGATGCAGGCTTCACAGGTTTCAACGCGACGGCAGGTGTGCTCATATATGGAAATTCCTCATGTGTGGTTGATGCAGGCTGGCAATATACATGGCCCGCCGGTTCCCATGCAAGGAATCAAAACGGCTCGAGATGGACCCTGCCCCGATAAAAACTGTTCGTGGAACTCGCCATGCCTGAGCAGGACAAGACCTGCCCGGTGCCACGGACGGCGGTCAGTCCTGGCACGGGCTCCCATCCGGCACCAACCATGCGTTGCCGTGACTCGATGGTGTAGTACCGGTTCAGCCCTTCGTACGGCTCGCCCGGTTCGACGGTCGCGAGCGTGACCGTCCATTGATCGCCGGACCATGTGGTATGCAGTTCAAACACGCTCAGGGGATTCGTCGGGTGCGTGCCGGCAATGTATTCCTGCCAGGTGAAGAGCCCGTCGTTGTCCTGGTCATTGGTTGCGGCAGCCTCCAGATCATTGGTCCACGCGGGATTCGCATTCGCCAGCCACCATACCGGCGGGTTGCTCCATGCGGGAGCGGCAGGGTCGACGTGGATGGCGAAGGCCTGCGTCCGGGTATTGGCTCCACTGGTTGCCCTGACCACGCCGCCGAAATTACCAGGTACGGTTGGTGTTCCGGCAACCGTGCCGTTGGTACTGAGAACCACGCCATCCGGAAACGAGCCGCTCTCCAGCGCAAACACAGGCCGGGGTGCCCCTGTGGCGAGGTATTTGAAATGGTAAGGCGTTCCCTGCTGCGCCGGCAACGAGGGGGGATTGTTCGCGAAGACAACGTTGGTCATGAAGACGTTCGCCACGCCCTGGAAGGACGGCAACTGGTCGTCTCGATTCATCAGGATGAAGACGGAGAAATGAAGGTCGGGGTATCGGCACATGGCGGTCTTGAACCCCATCCATCTGCCTGTATGCCAAACCCGCTTGTTCCCGGCATTGGTGTCCGGGATCAGGCCGCAGGCGTAGGCGGGAATCCCAATGGAATTCTCGGAGACGGCCCTCCCGGCATTGGGACCGCTGGTATAGCGCCCCGGTGTTTCAAGAAGCGTTATCAGGCCCTGATTCGTGTCGCCAAGCCTGTTCGCATAGGAATTCTCATGCCACTTCAATAAATCCGCCAGCGTCGAGCTGACGCCGGTAGACCCGGTCGCGGGTGAGTTCGACGATGCCGTACTCCAGAGCGCCAGCCGGTCGTCGTACCCATTGGGCTGGTTCGTGATCACCACGGCCGGATTGTCGCGTATGTCGGTGTCGGTCATTCCCAGTCGCGCGAAGATCTCATCGTGCGCGAACTGGCGGAGGGTCTTGCCGGAGACTCTTTCCACGACGATAGCCAGCAGGACGTAATTCATGTTGCAGTAATCCATCATGCTGCCGACAGGTAGCTGGTTGGTGATGATCCCGTATTGACCCTCCTGCAACAATCCGGCGAGCGTATCCGCTGCCGTATTCGTCTGATTCCCCGTGCCAGCACTGTAAATGGCACTGATCATGTTGAGCATGTGCTTGATTCTCACCCCGTCAAAAACGGTGTGCAGTTCGGGAATGTGGAGACGGATCTCATCGTTGGTTGTGAGCAGCCCCTTTTCCTGGCAGAGCATCACGCTCATGGCCGTGAACTGCTTGGAGCAGGACGCGAGGTAGAATGGAGCCGTCGTGGAGTTGGAAACGCCACCGGCAACATCCGACATCCCGTAGGCCCTCTGGAAGACAAGCTCGCCGTCGATCGCCACGCCGACGATTCCGCCTGGTTTGCCGGCATTGGCACCGGTCGCGAAGGAAAACTTGCTGTCCACAGTGCTGCTGATGGTGCTGTCGAGCTCCAGTGGCGTCGCGCCAGCGACCTGACCTGGCACATGGAAGCAAGCCAGGAGGATAAGGACTCCAGGAAGCCTTGACGACGCTTGCCTGGCGTTCATGTGATGCCGCCTGATCTTCGATAATGCACGGATGCCCCCCCCTATTGCAGTCAAACAATATCGATATCGTACTCACGAGGTCTGCCATTACAAAGGATTCGCAGCGGTATTGACAGGAATCCCGCGTTGTGGAATGGATGCTGTCCTGACGATGCATTGCATTATAGGTGTTTACAGCGATAACAACAAGGAGCTGTTATGAGCGCGGCAAAGGCGGGACTGGCCATTATGGGAGGGCTGCCCGGGATCCGCCCGCACCGGCCACCCGCGAAATCCGGGGTCGACGATGGGGGGATGGTACACGCCCCGGGGGCTCTACCTCGCCGACGGGAATGCCCGCCAGCTCCTGGGATTGCCGCCACGATAATTCGTGCCGCTTCCATTATGCGGCCCGATCGGACGACGAGCCGTGTGGATTTCCATTCGTTGTCGCGAGCTTTGTCGATCCCGTCCCCCTGCGGCGAACGTGATCCTAGCCGTTTTCAAATCCAGAGCGGGGCGGCTTCTAATACGGTTCAGGATGACGTTCTGCGCCCCCCCGCATCTCAAGATGCCCACTTCAATTCAAGTTTCTTGCCTGAGTGGGCACATTCGGAAAGATACAGGTTGATAAGATTCTGGTAGGGAACCCCGGTTTCACTTGCCAATGCCTTGAAGTAGCTGATCGCATGCGTGTTAACACGGAGCGTTATCTGTTTCTTCAGGTGTTTTGCGTAGGGATTCCGGACCGAATCCGCGAAGTCGTATTCTTTTCTCATAGGAATCCTCCATATTGTTTGCGTTC